>JBAXBG010000083.1:0-15181 GCA_037142115.1 Verrucomicrobiota bacterium
CTCCCGAGGTGACGGCTCCCGAGGTGACGGCTCCCGAGGTGACGGCGAGCAAACCGGCCCAGGAGGTTGATGAATTCAGTCCGGTAGTGCCTGAGCACGCGGTGCCGGTTTCCCTGCGTCCGCACTGGCAGTTGTCGGCGGTTGAGCGGATCGGGCTCATTGGATTGCTGGCGTTGTTGTTAGTCGGCGGCGGTGCGATGCTGGTATTTTCCCTGACGCGCCTGCCCTCGGAACCCAAGCGGGCGAAAGTCAACGATTTCCCGATCCAGGGGGCGCGCCTGACCATTACCTCGGCCAAGAGCTATTGGCGCGCGCCGAAACTGGCGGGGCCCGCGCCGGATATGGTGCGGCGCGGCACCGAGCTGCTGCCGGTGCTCGAAATCCAGGTGAGCGGCGGCCCGGCGGCGGTGCGGGTCTTATTCCGCAATGCCGAGCGTGCCGTGGTCGGCGACGCCGTGACCCGCCCCGTGAGCGGCGGCGGCACGCTGCAAATCCCCGCCACTGCGGGCTTCGACGATCTCGGGATGCACGCCGCCTACCGCACCGGCGAGAGCAAGCCGTGGACCATTGAGGTGCTTGAGGCAGCCTCGGAGGACACGGCTGGCCAGGAATTCAAAAAGCTCTTCGAACTCAACATCTCCACCGACCGCCGGTGAACGCCACTCTTATGTCCAATGCCGAAGTCCCTCCGATCCAGTCCAAGGAGGGCTGGCACGTCATGCATTTGTTCTATCACGTCGATCATGCGCAGTGGGCGCTCTATGGCGACGATGAGAAGCGCCAGGCCAAGACCCGGCTCACCGAACTGGTGCAGGAAATCCGCGCGACGCCCGACACCCACCTGCTGATCTTCTCGGTGGCGACCTCCAAGGCGGATCTGGGGTTCATGCTGCTCACGCCGGACCTGCAGGTGGCCAACACCTACGAGAAACAGTTAGGAATCTCGCTCGGGCCGGAGATCCTCAGCCCGGCCTATTCCTACCTGTCGCAGACCGAGAATTCCGAATACACCACCTCGCGGGAGGAATACGCCGCGGAAACCCTGGTTGGCGAGCAAGGCCTGAGCGCCGGGGAACCTGACTTTGAGGCGGCGATGGGGGCGTTCGACGAGCGGATGGCGCACTATGTGAAGCGCCGTCTCTATCCGGTGCTGCCGGACTGGCCGGTGGTCTGTTTCTATCCGATGTCGAAGCGCCGCAGCGGTGCCGACAACTGGTATTCGCTCACCTTCGACCAGCGGCGCAAGCTGATGGCGGGCCACGCGCGGGTCGGCCGCAGCTATTCGGGGCGGATTCTCCAGCTCATCACCGGTTCGACCGGTCTCGACGAACACGAGTGGGGGGTCACCCTGCTGGCCCGGGACACCAGCGACATCAAGGCCATCGTCTATGAGATGCGCTTCGACGAGGTGTCGGCGCGCTATGCCGACTTCGGGGATTTCTTCATCGGCATGCAGCTGCCGTTGGACGTGCTGTTCCGGCGCATCTGCCTGTGAGATTGGCAGGCTCAGGCACCGAGGTTGGGATCGTAGTCCTTGGGGGCGCGGACGATTTTTTCGATGCCGTGTTTGGTGACGAGGTTGCCGGCGGACGAGCGGCTCTTGATGCCGAACTCGGCGAAGTGGAGCGGGCGGATGAGGTTGCGCATGCGCAGGGCGGCCTTGAGGTGGACTAACAACATCTGGGCCGAGCTCTCCTCGTTGGTCTTGTGGACGGCGAAGTAGAGGACGCGGGTGCCGGGGGTGCCCTTGGTCAGGTCGTATTCCTTGTCGCGGGTGATGCCGCCCACGGTGAAGCGCTTGGCGAGGATCGCGCCGTCGCGGCCGTCGCGGTAGATCATCGAATAGATCAAGTCCTCGTCCTTGCGGAAGATCACCACGCGCAGCGGTTTCTGGCCGACGAAGACTTTTTCGGCCACTTTCATCACGCGCATTTTGCCGTCCTGGGTGAAGGCGATGAGGTCGTCGATGGTGGAGCATTTTTCGACGGGTTCGCCGTCCTTTTTGAGGCCGTAGCCGGCGAAGCCGTTTTTGGCGTCCAGATAGAGGGTTTCGGTGGCGGCGACCACCTGCATCCGGTCGACGCGGTCGAACGAGGTGATCTCGGTTTTGCGTTCGCGCCCGGGGCCGTATTTTTTGCCGAGGTCCTCATACCACTTGATGGTGAACTTGGTGAGGTTGCGGAGGTTTTTTTCGGCCTCGTCGATGGATTTTTCCAGGCCGCGGATTTCCTCGTCGGCCTTGAACGCGTCGAACTTCGAGATGCGCTTGATCTTGATTTCGGTGAGGCGGGCGAGGTCGTCCTGGGTGACGTCGCGCTTGAGGAGGTTCTTGAACGGCTGCAGGCCGTCGTCGATGGCTTTGAGCACGGCCTCCCAGGTTTCGCACTCCTCGATGTCCCGATAGATGCGGTTTTCGATGAAGATTTTCTCCAGCGAGCTGAAGTGCCATTTGTCGGCGAGCTCGGCGAGTTTGAGGTCGAGTTCGGCTTTGAGGAGTTCGCGGGTCTGGCAGGTGGTTCGGCGCAGGATCTCGGAAACCCCGAGGAACTGGGGCTTGCCATCGACGATGACGCAGGCGTTGGGCGAGAGTGGCAATTCGCAGTCGGAAAACGCAAACAGCGCGTCGCGCGTCTGCTCGGGATCGGCACCGGCGGGCAGGTGGACCAGGATGTCGGCATTAGCGGCGGTGTTGTCCTCGATCTTGGCGATCTTGATCTTGCCCTTGTCAGCGGCGGCGACAATCGACTCCATGAGCGCGCCGGTGGTGGTGCCAAACGGAATTTCGGTGATGCGCAGCATGCCCTTTTTCTCCAGCGAGATGCGCGCCCGGACCCGCACCTTGCCGCCGCGCAGCCCGTCGCGGTATTCGGCGGCGTCCATGATCCCGCCGGTCGGGAAATCCGGCAGCAGCGTGAACGGCTCGTCGCGCAGCACCGCGATAGACGCCGTGATCAGCTCGATGAAGTTGTGGGGCAGCACCTTGCACGCCAGCCCCACGGCGATGCCCTCGACCCCCTGGGCCAACAACAGCGGAAATTTCACCGGCAGCGTGTCGGGTTCTTTGCGCCGCCCGTCGTAGCTGGGTAGCCAGCGGGTGGTTTTCGGGTTGAACACGACCTCCACGGCGAACTTGGTCAGCCGACACTCGATATACCGGGGGGCGGCCGCGCCGTCGCCGGTGAGCGTGTTGCCCCAGTTGCCCTGGGTGTCGATGAGCAGTTCCTTCTGGCCGAGACCGACGATGGCGGCGCCGATCGACTGGTCGCCGTGCGGGTGGTAGTTCATCGTGTTGCCCACGATGCCCGCCACCTTGTTGTAGCGGCCGTCGTCGAGCTCGTCCATGGCGTGCAGGATCCGGCGCTGGACCGGCTTGAGGCCGTCGTACAAGTGGGGCACGGCGCGCTCGAGGATCACGTAGCTGGCGTAATCGAGGAAATAATCCGAATACATCGCTCCCAGCGAGGCATGTTGGTCCGGGTCGTGCGTCATGATGGCGGATGCTTACCGGGGCGGCGGGGTTGGCGCAAGTCCGGGTAGAGCGGAAGAGTCTAAAAGTCTTAAAGTCTTAAAGTCTTAAAGTCAAAGAACCGCGCGGCCTCTCTTCCGACCTTCGACTTTTAGACCTTCGACTTTGTCGCGCCGGGTGGCCGACGCAGATAAACACAGATAATATTTCAAGAAATCCCTCTGCATCTGCGTCGATCTGCGTCCATCTGCGGTTAATAATCTCTTTGCTTCTTTGCTGCGTGCATTAAGAAACGGCATTGGCCATCGCGCCTTCCCTCACCGACGGGTCGGTTGTGTTGTGCCGCGGGTGGACAGGAGTCCGCGGCTCGGTAGGGTGGGGGACGATGCCCAACGCCCTGATTGACGAAACCTCGCCGTATTTGCTCCAGCATGCCCACAACCCGGTCGCCTGGCACGGGTGGAGCGACGAGGTGTTCGCCCGCGCCGGCCGGGAGAACAAGCTGGTGTTTTTGTCGGTGGGCTACTCGACCTGCCACTGGTGTCATGTGATGGAGCACGAGTGTTTTGAAAACCCGCAGGTGGCGGCAGTCATGAACCACCATTTCATCAATGTGAAGGTGGATCGCGAGGAACGCCCGGACCTCGACGCCAGCTACATGGCCTACCTCCAGGCCACCACCGGCCAGGGTGGCTGGCCGATGAGCGTGTGGCTCACGCCCGCGGGCGAGCCGGTCTTTGGCGGCACCTATTTTCCGCCGGATGACCGCCACGGCCGGCCGGGATTTGTCCGCGTGTGCCATGAGCTCGGGCGCCTGTGGCGCGACGAGCGCGCCAAGCTGGAAGCCAGCGCCGCACACGTGATGGGCCACCTGCGGAATGAGGCGGCCGGGTCTGCCGTCGCGGCCAGCCTGCCGGACGGTCAGGTTTTTGAAGACTACATCGCGCGCTGTGATTCGCTCTTTGATGGCGAGTGGGGCGGGTTTGGCGGCGCGCCGAAATTCCCGCGGCCTGCGGTGGTGCGCACCTTGCTGCAACTCAGCGAGCGGTTCGGCCGCGACAGCGCGCAAGGCGCCCGGGCCTGGGCCATGAGCGAGCGAACCCTGCGCGCGATGGCCGACGGCGGCATCCACGACCACCTCGGAGGCGGCTTCCACCGCTATTCGGTGGACCGCTATTGGCACGTGCCGCATTACGAGAAAATGCTCTACGACCAGGCGCAGCTGGCGATGGCCTATCTGGACGGCTGGCAGATTGCGGGCGACGCCCGCTGGCGCCGGGTGGCGGAGGGGGTTTTCCGTTATCTGATGGATACCCTGCGCGACCCCGGCGGGGCGTTCCACGCCGCCGAGGATGCCGACAGCCTGCCCGCCCCGGAGGCGGCGCTCACGCGCGAGGGCGCGTTCTGGACGTGGGACGCCGCGGAAATCGGCGGGTTGCTCGCGCCGCGCGAGGCGGCGGTTTTCGCCGCGGCGTTCGGGGTGGAGGCATCCGGCAACGCGCGCCCGGAAAGCGATCCGCACGGCGAGCTGGCCGGGCAGAACACCTTGTTCCGCGCGCAGGATGACGCGGCGCTGGCCGTTCTCTTTGATTGCCCGGCGGGCGAGATCCGCGCGATGCTGGCTGAGGCGCAGGTGGTTCTAACCGCCGCACGGCAGCGCCGCCCGCCGCCGCACCGCGACGATAAGATCGTCACGGCCTGGAACGGCTTGGCCATCGGCGCGCTGGCGCGCGCCGGGCGGGTGTTGGAGCGGGAGGATCTGGCGGCGGCGGCGCACGAGGCGGCGGCGTTCCTGCGGCGCGAACTCTGGGACGGCTCCCGCCTGTTCCGCTCTTATCGCGGGCGGCGCGGATCCACCGCGGCGTTTCCCGCCGATTACGTCTTCCTGATCAGCGGGCTGCTGGAACTCCACGCCGTGCGCCCGGCGGCCGCCTGGCTCGGCTGGGCGCGCGACCTCCAACAGCAGCTCGACGCGCGCTTCTGGGACGAGGCGCTGGCTGGCTACGTGATGCGCGCCGGAGTGGCTGGAACGAATCTGTTATCTATCCGGGAGGATTACGACGGGGCCGAGCCGTCGCCCAACCACCTGGCCGCGGAGAATTTGCTGAAGCTGGCTGTCTTGCTAGAAGAGCCCGGCCACGCGCTGCGGGCGCGGATCCTGCTGCGGGCCGGGGCTGGAATGTTAGAATCCGGGGCGTTCGGCGCGCCGGTGCTGGTGGCCGCGCTGGACCTGCACGAGCGCGGGGTGATGCATTTTCAGGTAGGTGCCGCGGCGGATGGCGCGATCCTGGAACGACTCCGCACGTCGCATTTCCCGCGGGCGGTTTTCACCGCGGGCGCGGGCGCAGCCGTGACCGTCTGCGAGGGTGTCACCTGCCGGGTGTTTGGCCCCGCCTTGTGGGCGCGCGGGTGACCGCGCGCCGGGCGGACCGCCAAGCCTTATGCCCACGAATGCGGCTACTGGCTGACCACGCTCCAGCCGAGTCGGGCGAGTTCGGCGCGGGCGCGGGCGCTGGCCTCGCCGGTGAGAATCAGCGCCGGCTTGCGGCCTAGCAGATCATCGCGGTGCGCGAACTCGGCGACCTCCGCGGTCCAGCTCAGGTAGTCGACGGGCGCGGGGATCACCAGCAGGCCGTGGGCATCGACCGCCGCGGGCAGCCGCCCGAGAACTTCCAGCGAGGTGAACCGGGCGGCGGCTTGCGGGTGCCGGGCTAGCAGGACGAGCGCCTGGTCGAGGAACCCGACCTGGCGGCGGGTGTCGCAGTCGGCGGCGACGCCGATGACGGTGGCGCGCCCCTTGAGATTGCCGAGTGCTTGCAGCGAGCGCAGGATCGAGCAGCGCTGGGTGAGTGAGAGCGCGGGATTGGCCGCAAATTTTTTGGCGACGGCGGCGGCGACGCCCATGGCCTTCAGGGTTTGTTGGTTGCGCAGGGTGAGCTCCGCCGGGGTGAGCGCGTAGATTTCCTCGGGCAGGCCGACCATCTTGGTGGCAGTGAGAGCCATTGAGGCACCGCCGGAGGCGACGGCGGCACCGACCCGCAATGGCAGGCTGCCCGCGTAGAACACCCAGGATACATTTTCGATTTCCTGCTGGAGTCGTGCGTTGTCCGAATAGGGATCGACACCCAGTTGTTTGGCGCATTCGAGCTTCTCGCTCTCGAAGCCGATGACGCCCTTGGCGGCGCGGCTGGCGTCCGCGCCCATGTCCGAGTCATCACCCTTGTTGATCCGATCCTGGACATTGGAGGCGGCATCGCCAATCGACTTGCCAATTTTCTGGAAGAAGTGGCCGACGGTTTTGGGTGCGGCCTTGGCCGCGCCGACCGGGTCCTTGGCGATGTTCTTGACCGCGGCGATCGGTTGTTCGATCGAGCGTTTGACTCCATCGGCAAACAGGTCGCTTTTGCTCACCGTCACCAGCTTTTGGAGGGCGGCCATTTCGCGAATCCGGGTTCGGGTCTGGGGGAGACCGATGCACTCGAAGCGGCCGAAATCCGAGTCGATCGAGAAGTGCGCCATGTAGCCATCGGTCGGGACCGGTTCCCGGACGCGGTAGCAGGGGCCCGCCGCGTCCGGCCCGAGCAGCTGCGTGGCGGATAGAACGGGCGGCGCCTCGAACGCCGTTTTGTTAGGTTGGGTGAGGTCGGCGGAGGCGCCAGCCGCGAGCAGCGGCAGCAGCAACCAGAGGTGAGGTTTCATGAGGACAGGCGCGGGGGGCGGGTTTATGGGTCCTGCGTGTTGAGGAACTTGAAGGTCAGCGCGGCGATCAGGCCGCCGGCCAGGTCGGCGCCGAGGTGGATCCAGATGTCGGAGAAGCGGACCAGTTTCATGACCGCTAGGCCCACGGCGACGGCGGGATTAAACGCCCCGCCGGAGATCGAGCCGACGGAAAACGCGCCGGCCATCACGGTCATGCCGATGGCCAGGCCGTAAAACGAATTGCCGGCGTTGCCCTTGGCGGTGGCGGAGTTCAGGACCACATAGGCCAGGGCGAAGGTGAACAGAAACTCGGCCAGGAAGGCAGCCGGGACGTTCTTGATGTCCATCGGGATGCCGCTCTTGCCCACGAGGAAGACTGCGACCATCGCCGCCGCCACCCCTGCCACTACCTGCGCGATCCAATATGGCACCACGTCCCTGGCCTCGCAGCGGCCGCGGACGAACACCGCCAGCGTCACCGCCGGATTGAGGTGCCCGCCGGAGATGTGGCCGGCGGCGTAGACCATGACCATCAGTGCCGCGCCGATCGCCAGCGGCGCAATCACGCCCGCCGCGCCGGGGATGACGGTGCAGCCGATGGTGAGCACCAGGAAGAACGTGCCGATGAATTCCGCGATGTATTTTTTCATGAGGTCAGGGTGTGGGTGGGGATGTTTGAGTTAGACGGGCGATGAGGGGTGGAGTGGGGGAAGTCGGGTCACTGGGCCCGCGAACATGCCAAGCATGAGGGGCCTCCGCAAGTTAAAGATTTGCCAAAAGGCCGGGGCGCGGTGCGGCGGGATTCACTGCATGTCGTGCCGGACGTCCCTGAGCAACTGGTCCATCGAATCAATGCGGATCAGTCCCAGGCGGGGGTATTCCAGATCGAGGATGACATAGACGGTGAGTGAAATGATGAGGGCGAAGCCAAGGATGTGGACCCAGCTGCGCCGGGTGGCGCCGGCCATCCCCATGCCGGCGAGCAGGGCGCTGATGAGCGCCAGCACCCCTAACATGCCAAACACAATCGTCGGGGTGTGGGTCTTGAGGGCGGTGGTCCGGTTGGTCACGATGTCGAACATCGCGTTGAGCGCCGAGAGCAGCGGCATGATCGCGCGCTGCCCCTCGGGCAGTTTGCAGGCGGCGACCGACTGGGTCCAGATGTCATTTTGCAACTGCAGCGAGCGCTCCAGCTCCGCGCGGGCCGCCGGGACGTCCGGCAGCTTGGCATAGGCCGCCAAGCGGGCGTCCACATACTCGCGGAACAGGTCGCGCAGCGGCGGCTGGGTGGCGGGGGGCAGCAGGTCGAGGCGCAGCCAGGCCGTGCCGATGTTGTTAGACTCCTGGATGACCAGTTGCCGGCGGGCCTCGAAGCGGGTGTGGGCACCGGAGAAGGTGAAGGCGATCAGAAGTCCTAGCAGCCCGAAGATCGCGCCCTCGACCGCGCCCGCGCCGGCGCGCCCGCCTTCGGGCTTCAAGCGGCGGTTGGCGAGGCGGTAGCCGCATTCGAGACAGCCGACCATGCCGAGAAACAGGCTGGCGGTGATGAGGATGGCGAGATTCACGGGACTCATGACGGGGGGCTCGGTGCGGGGTGAGGGGTTGCGGGCGGATGGACCGTTGACTGTCGTCTAACTTGTCGAACATTTCACCATAAAAATCACACATAAAAATCGCACATTCTTTCGCTGTGCCTCCGCTAGGCCTCAGGTGCCGTTTTTGGGCTTGGTTTGGACCAGGCGCTTGATGCCACGCATCGCCCAGCCGAGCAGCGGCAGTTCCTGCTGGGTCTGGAACGAGGCATCCCAGTGGTCGTGCTGCTCGGCCACCCGGCCGTCGGGCGCGAACTGCAGGTGGCTGGTGCCGGTGATGGCGCGCGGCTCGCCGCGGAGTTGATAGCGCAGCGTCCACAGCAGGAAGCCGGTGCGCTCGTCGCCGTGGGCGTCGGACACGGTGACGCTGACCTCGCTGAGTTGTTGGAAGAGCTGTTGGTAGACCTGGCGCAGGGCGGGCAGGCCGCGGGTGTGGTGGACCGGGTCGTGGAATTCTACCCCCGGCGAGTAGATGTCGCCGAGATGCTCGAGTTTCGCCAGGGTCAGGCCGTTGAGGAAGCCGGCCATGGGGGCCAACGAGTCGGGACTGTGCAGAGCCATGGCTGAAAACTATCATCGCAGGGGGAATTGAACAGGGGGAATTGGGCGGCCGGGGTTGCCTTCCCAGGGTGCCAGGCTTGAAGCCCTATCCCGTGCATCATCAGATATTGCAGCACTGTCGCTGCTGCCTGCCGCCGCCGCCGCAGCGCAGTCGCTGGTAGTCCTGCGGATGCAGGATCGAACGCTCCGGGCGGGTCTGCTTCGTCCTGGGTTGACGTCTGATGCGTGATGTGTGATGCTCTCCGACATGAGAACCACCTTGAATCTCGACGACGACGTGCTGGCCACGGCGAAGGTGTTGGCGGTGCGGCAGCGGCGGCCATTGGGTGCCGTGGTTTCCGGTTTGATTCGCCGCGCGGTGGAGCCGCTCCCGGCACCGCCCAGCGAGCGCAATGGGATTCCGCTGTTTCCGGTGTCGCAAGGCGCGCGGCCCGTCACTCCCGAGATCGTGTCTGAATTGCTCGACCAGACGCCATGACCCGTTTTCTACTGGATGTGAACGCCCTGTTGGCGCTGCTGGACCCGATGCATGTGCATCATGAGGCGGCGCACCAGTGGTATGCGTCACGCTCGCCGCTCCGCTTACTGACCTGTTCCCATGTGGAAAACGGGGTGATCCGGGTGGCCAGCCAGCCGCAATACCCGAACTGCCTCGGAACCAGCGGCCGGGTGCGCGAGGGGCTCCAACAATTCATTCGCCAGACCCAGGCCGAGCCGTGCCTGCATGAGGTGTCTTTGCTGGCTGACGAGATCCTGTTGCGGCCGGATCAATTGACTCCCGCGCGGGTTTCGGACTTGTATTTGCTCGCCTTGGCGGTGGCCAACGGCGCGAGTTTGGCCACCTTCGACCGGCGCATTCCCGCAGCAGCCGTGGCCGGTGGGCAGGCAGGATTGGAAACCATCCCGGTGCCCATCATGCCCGGCCACTGATCCGGGATGGGCGGATAAAAAAGCATTCTTCGGGATTGGCGGGCGGGTGATCCTGGTTCAAAATCGGTGCATGCACTCGCCTGGTATGCTGTCGAAGAAGATGTTTGCGGTCGCCAAGGAATTCATTCCGGGAGGGGTGAATTCGCCGGTGCGGGCGTTTCGCAACGTCGGGGGCGAGCCGTTTTTCGTGCGGCGGGCGGCCGGCAGCCGGATCGAGGACATCGATGGCAAGACGTATATCGACTACATCGGCTCGTGGGGGCCCAACATCCTCGGCCACGCCCCGGTGGTCATCACCAACACCATCCACGAGGTCGCCAAAAGCGGCATCTCGTTCGGCATCCCCAACCCGTTTGAAGTGGAAATGGCCCGCACGATCTGCGGCTGGGTTCCTTCGGTGGAAAAAGTCCGGATGTGCAATTCGGGCACCGAGGCCACCATGTCGGCTATCCGGTTGGCGCGCGGGTTCACGCGGCGCGACCTGATTGTGAAATTCGACGGCTGTTACCACGGCCATAGCGATTCGTTGTTAGTGGCGGCGGGATCCGGAGCGCTGACCCACGGCGAGCCGGACTCGGCGGGGGTGCCCAAAGCCGTCGCCGCACAAACGCTGGTGTTGCCCTACAACGATCCCGCGGCGCTCGAAACCCTCTTTGCCGCCCGCGGCGAACAAATCGCCGCCATCATCGTCGAGTCCTATCCGGCCAATGCAGGCCTGGTTTTCCCCAAACCCGGCTACCTTGCGCTGCTGTCCTCGATCACCCAAAAATACGGTGCATTGCTCATCTTCGACGAGGTCATGACCGGCTTCCGCCTCGGCAAGGCCGGCGTCCAGGGCCTCGAAAATCTCATGCCCGACCTGAGCTGCTTCGGCAAGGTCATCGGCGGCGGCCTGCCGGTGGGGGCGTTCGGCGGCCGCGCCGAGGTCATGGACCTGCTCGCCCCGAACGGCCCGGTCTATCAGGCCGGCACCCTCTCCGGCAACCCGCTGGCGATGGCCGCCGGCCTGGCCCAGCTGCGTGAGCTGGCCAAACCGTCCGGCTATCCGCGCCTCGACCAGCTCGGCGCGCATTTTGAAGCCGGCCTGCGCGCCTTGCTGGCGGAAAAGGGCGTGCCCCACCGCCTCAACCGCGTCGGCTCGATGTTCTGCCTGTTTTTCACCGACCGCGACATCGTCAACGTCGCCGACGTGATGACCCAGGACCTCGGGTTCTTTAAGAAATTCTTCTGGGGCTGTCTGGAGAAGGGGATCTATCTGGCACCCAGCCCGTATGAGACCGGCTTCATTTCGCTGGCCCACACCGAGGCCGACCTGGACGACACGCTCAGCGTGTTTTCCGAGGTGCTGGCGAAAATCTAGGACCGCGAGTCTCCAGACTCGCCGGAGGAAGAAACGTCAGAGCGAGTCTGGAGACTCGCGCTCCCAGACCGCCTCACCGGAAGATAGCGAGCAGCGGGCGGTGGTCGGAGGCGTCGTTCCAATCCAGGTCGTCAACGAGCCGCGACCCGCGGAAATCGATTTCGGGTTTGAGCGCGCGGGTGACGGCGATGAAATCAAAGCGCGAGTAGATGTCGTGCGGTGCCCAGTAGTGGGTCCAGGCCTCGCCGCGCGAGTCTTTGAGCGGCATGGCCATCAGATAGCCGGGGTCGTTGTAGCCGCGGGTGATGATTTTGAAGGTCGGGCTCGGCCGGGTGTCATTGAAATCCCCATACACCACCAACCGCGCCTGCGGGTCCGCCTGCAGGATGGCATCCACCTGGCGGCGCAGCAGGCGGGCTTCCTGGACCCGCATTTCCTCTTGATCGGCCTCCTCGATTTCACGTTTGGATTTCAGATGGACACCCAAAAAGCGATAGGTTTTGCCGTGGGTTTGGAGCGCGGCATCGAGGATGCCGCGGTTGATGGCGAAGGTCCGCCCGTGCATCGTGTATTCGATGGCGGCGGGGTGCTCCGGCAGGGTCAGCGGCCAGCGCGACAAGAGCCCAAGGTGCCGGACCGGGTCCGAGCCGCCCGTGTATTGGGCATACGGCAGGTCGAGGCCCGAGGCCTTGAGCGTCTGCTGGATCTCCGCCAGGTCGGTGGTCGTGCCGATTTCACACAGGCCGATGACGTCCGGCGCGTTTGTTGCTAGAATTCGGACCGTTGCCTGTTTCTCCGCGGCGGGTTTGGGCGATTGCTTGCGCAGCTTCTGGCCCGTGTAGCGGTCCATCGTCAGCCAGTTTTCCACATTGTAGGCGATGAAGCGCAGGCCTGCGGTAGGCGGGGAGGGAGTCGCGGGTTGGGGAGCGAGTCTGGAGACTCGCGGTCCGACAGGGGATCCGGGCGCGGCCGGGACGACGTTTGCACTGGCCGCGGGCGCGGCCTCAGCCGGGGCGCTCCACGCGTTGGTGCCGCCCCGTTTGCCACACGCAGTGAAAGCGAGCGCCAAGCTCGCGGATAAAATCGCCCCGCGGAGGGCGGGGGCGTGCCGGGCAAAGCGACGGGTGAATTGCCCGAGGCTCATGGCCGGTTACGAGTCGTGCGGTTCCTTGCCGGTGGCGTCCTTGACGCGGGCGTCGGTTTCACCGCGGGTGATTTCGCGCTCGAAGTCATCGCGCGCTTTCTTGAATTCCCCCATGCTCTTGCCGATGCCACGGGCGAGTTCCGGCAGTTTCTTTGCTCCGAAAAGCAACAGGATCACGATGAAAATCATGATCATTTCAGGCATTCCAATAGGTCCCATAATGATTTGGTTGGTGTTGAGTAGACACTAAGCCCGCTTGTGGCGGCGCGCAACGCAATTACGGGCTTATCTTCCCGGATCTTTCAGCCACTGGGCGCGGCGGGTGGCGGTGCCTCACTCGGCAGGTGGTCGCCGGTCGGGGCTGCCTTGCAGATTGAATTTCGCCAGTTCGGCGTCGATGATGCGTTCGCATTCGTCGATCTGGAGTTGGCGGCTGCCACGGGCTTGGTTGGCAAGTTGCTCGAGGGTGTCGATGTCGTAGAGATAGACTTCGTCGATTTCGCCGACGGCGGGGTCGATGTCGCGCGGCACGGCGATATCGATGAAAAACAGCGGGCGGAATTTGCGCGCGTGGCGGGCTTGCTCGACATCGGCGCGGTGGACGATGGGAAACGGACAACCGGTCGAGGAAATGACCACGTCCACCCGTTCCAAGACTTTTTGCCAAGCGTCGAAGCGCACTGCGCTGCCGCCCATTTCGGCGGCAAGCTCGACCGCCCGGTCGTAGGAGCGGTTGGCCACAAAAATCGAGCGAGCCCCGCGCGAGACCAGGCTTTGGGCGGTGATGCGGCTCATTTCGCCCGCACCCAGGATCATGACCTCGCTGTCCTTGAGGTGGCCGAAGATCTTTTCCGCCAGATCCACCGCGACATTGCCCACCGAGGTCGAGCCGTGCTGGATCGAGGTTTCGGTGCGGACTTTCTTGCCGACGCCGAAGGCACGCTGGAACAGCCGGTTGAGCACGCCGGCGGTGGCCCCCGCCTCGAGCGCGGCCTGATAGGATTGTTTGACCTGGCCGAAGATCTCGGTTTCGCCCAGCAACATCGAGTCCAGCCCGCTGACCACCCGGCACAGGTGGCGGGCGGCCTCGGTTTTTTCCTTGCGGTAGAAATGCGCCGCCACCCCGGCATCAAGCTGGATTTTCTCGGTCAGGTGGGTCTCCAGGCGGCCGCATGCCTCGCGGGCATTGGCGGCCACCAAATAGAACTCGGTGCGGTTGCAGGTGGAAATCACCAGCCCTTCGGACACTCCGCTCATGGCGCTGAGCTCGCAGGCGGCCACGCCAAGCTTCTTGTTGCCCACGGCAAAACGCTCGCGCACTTCGACAGGCGCGGTCCGGTGATTGAGGCCGAGGCACAGCAGTTCCATTAGACGAAGGCAAACACGCCGAGTGAGAGAATAAACCAGCCGACCGCCAGCAGCGCCAGCTGCCGCCCGGTTAGCCCGCGCACCGTCTTGACGGCCAGCAGCAGGGCGTAGCCCGCCCAGACCACCAGCGCGGCGAGCGTGTGACCGATGACCTTGGCATGGTCAGGCCCCTCCAGAGCACGCGGCATCAGGAACCCGGCGAGCACGCCCAAGGTCAGCAGACCGCCGCCCAGCCACAGCAGCCGCTCGAGCGACACCAGCAGGCCCCGCACCGGCGGCAGGCGCCGGAACAAGCCGCTGTGCAAATGGTGTTCTTTCAACTGCCGGTCCAGCACCAGAAACATCACCCCCGCGACCGAGGCCAGGGCCAGCGCGCCGTAGGCCAGCACCGAGGTGGCCGAGTGCATCTCGTGCCACGGGTTGCCGCCGGTCATCGGGTGCGGATCGGCTTCCAGCACTCCGGGCACCAGCGCGACCAATTGGAACACCGCCACCACCGGCGCGGTGAACACCCCGAGCAGCGAAATCCGATAGGTCGGCCCCACCAGCAGGTAAAACAAAGTCAGCGCCCACGCCAAGAAAACCAGGATTTCACCGCGGTCGGCCAACGGGCAGACGTTGCGGTGTTGGCCGCGCAGCGCCAGCACCGCGATCTGGCAAACCAGCACCCCTGCCATCCACGCCACCGTCCAGCGGCTTCGGTGACCGTGGTGCACGGAAACCATCCCGCCCACGCTGCCAACGATGGCGAGCACGGTGGAGGTGATCAGCAGCCAGCGGTCCATGGCCGATCCATGACCCAGAGCCCCCGCCTGTGCAAGACCGGAGAATGAATTTCCGAGGAAATTTTCTTGAGTTGCCGGCGCGGCCCGGTGTTTCGGTGGCCGCTGCGCGGCTCGGTGTTTCGGTGGCCGCTGCGCGGCCCGGTGTTTCGGTGGCCGCTGCGCGGCCCGGTGTTTCGGTGAAAGCAGAGAGAAAGCTCGGCGCGCAGCGACTGATCCTTTCGCTCTTACCGAAACACCGAAACACCGAAACACCGAAACACCGAAACACCGAAACAC
>JBAXBG010000084.1:0-15067 GCA_037142115.1 Verrucomicrobiota bacterium
CGGAGCGCGCGCGGGTTCTGGTGCCAAAGGGGAACATAGAACCGCAGATGGATTCACACAGATAATCAAGAAGTGCCCTTCAGTTGACACCACCGCTCGAGGCGCGTTTACTGCCGGTCATGGTCACCGAAACCGCCACCCCATCCACCACGACCCAGCGCCATTTCCGCTTCCATGAGCCGCATGTGCATCTCGCGCCGGTTTTCGGCAACGATTGGTTCGCTCTCAAGGCCGAGGGGTTCGCACGGTTTTTCGGCACACCGGTTTTCCTGGTGGGTCAGACGGTGCTCGTCGGGGCGTGGATCATCCTCAACGTGGTGGGAGTCTTCCATTTTGATATCTATCCGTTCATTCTCCTCAACCTGGCCTTCAGCCTGCAGGCCGCCTATGCCGCGCCGCTCATCCTGCTTGCCCAGACGCGTCAGGCGGATCGCGATAAGGCCCACGCCGATGCCGACGCGCAACATCGCGAAGCCTTGGCCCAAGCCAACGAACAACGGCAGGCGGGCAACGCCGCCCTCACCGCGCAGTTGTTGGTGCTGATGCACCAGAACACCGACTTAACCGAAGTCACCCGAGCCCTCAGCGAACGGATCCAAACCCTGACCGAAGAAGTGCATCGCCATCTCCTCGCGGCGGAATGACTCACGCGGCGCTTCATCGCACAGGCCGGTGGTGGATGCTCGAGACCCGCCACACTCAAAGCAAACAGCCCGATCCATTCTGTTGCCATTGATTGTGAACCTGGCGCTGCTTTCTAGCTGCGCCAACCCGCACTTTTTTCCCAGAATGCGGCCATTGTTCGTCGGTCTCGACGACCGGCGGGTGAAGGATGTGGATCTGGTCAGGGAACAGGTCACGGTGCGCTGCGGCAAGCGGGACCGTGACCGGACGATCATATTGAACCATTGAACCATGGTCCCCGGCTCACCACTCGCGGACCGCGCGTTGATCTTCGAGATCCGGGTCGTGGATGTTGAATTCGATGCGGCTGAAAGCGGCGAGCTTGAAGGCGGCGGAGCCGAAGTTCTGGCTGGAACCGAGCAGGGTGTCCCCTTGCACCGCATCGAGTTGGAAGACGATGGACGAGCCATTGGCGAACCAGGCACGGATGTCGCCGTTGCGGCGTTTACAGCGCTCGAGATCGGTGACGGGCAAAGTCACGGTGCGGAGCCTGGCGACGGGAACCTGGATCACACCTAACGGGGTTTTGACCGCGATCGCGCCCTTGGCGATCGACAGCACCTCGCCGCTGAGGCTGTCGCCATTGGCCAACTCCATACGCCCCTCCCTGGGCGGGGGCGCGGGCTTGGGCTCCTCGCCCGAGCCGGGGATGCCCAACTGGCGCAGCATGCCGGGCCGTGGCTCCGGCGTGCGCTCAATGACGCCATCCCACGGTGCGACGCCGATTCCAGAGATCCGCACAGGCGAGGAATTGAGGGCCACCAACTGCAGGCCGTGGCCGAACCGGCCTTTGGCCACATCTGGATCGGTCCAGGTTTCGATGACGCGGTCATTGACCAGCACGCATATCGTGCCGGCTTTGGAGCTGGTCTGGATTTCGATGTGGGCACAATCATTTTCCATGAGCACTTGGGCATTGGTGTTGCCGAGGAAATTCTGGATGCCGCAGCTGCGCAGCGAGATGTTGCCGCGCTGAAACGAAATTTCATAGCCGGAGCGGGAATCGGCGGGCGCGTTGGGTTGCGCATCGGCGGCGGCGTCATTGCTGAAGGCGAACACATTGAGGCCGAGCGAGTCACCCTTCCAGGCGACATCAAAAGTGATGGTGCATGCGTCGGGCAGCACTTGGTCGCGGGTGATGCGCCCCGGGGCGTGCGAGATCAAGGCCGCGCGGCGGTAACTCCACGCCGGCTGGTCGGGATCCTGCTGCCAGCCTTGCAGGCTGGTCGGCCCGCGGTAAACGAAGGCCGACTTCGCCGCGATCTTCACCCCGGCCACCATCACGCGATTGAAGCTGATGCGCCCGGCGAACCAAGTGTCGAGCACGACGGCCTGCTGGGTCACCTCCGCGAGCAGGCCGCAAACGGTGTCACCATTGGTGAGTTTGAGCGTCGCCTCATAGTCCCCGGCACTCTCGGGCAGCGGGTCACATGGCAGGGTGACGTCCACGACGCGCTTGAGAAAAAACGCCGTCGGCTGGCACAAGGCCGGCGATTTCCAAACCAACAGCTCGGCGGAAAGCTGCGCCACCGAACCGGCGAGCCGGTCGTTGTTGGCAAAACGCACCATCGCCTCGGAGTCGTTCCCGGCGGCGGCCACCGCCACCGCCACCACGCCGACGTACGACATGAGAAAGGGTTTCATGGTTGGGGCGCGGTCGGGGGTTGGGGGGGCAGCCGCTCCAGCGACACGATGCCCTCGCGGCGCAGGCTCAGCCGGCCTAGCAACGGGTGGCTGGCGACCCCCACGTCCTCATTGAACTGGCAGGAGCCGACGCGCAGGGCTCCGTCCCAGCGCAGGCGCAGCACAAACGGATGCGCTGCCGCGGCCGACGGCGCGGCGTCCTTGGCGGCGAAAAACACGGTGGCGACATCGGCCACCGGAATCTCCAACAGATCCGCCGGCGCGCGCGCCTGGAAGCGGAAAACCGGCCCGTCGCCGGTTTGGCGCAAGTCCAGCAGCTGACCGCCCCATCGGTCATCCTCGCGGCTGAGGAGGCTGTCGGCCTGCGGGTCGCCCCGTTCGGCGGGATGCGGGCGGCCCCGCGGGTCGTCGAGTTCGAGGATTTCGAGGTCGCGGATTTCGAGCGTGTTGCCGTTAGGAGCGGTGCTGGCCAGAGTGACGCCGGAGCCTTGCGGGGCGGCGGGCAGCGGGTCGAGAAACTCGCCCTCGGGTTCGCCGTTGAGCAGGAGTTGCAGGCGTGACCCCTTGCGGTCGACGCGCAGTTCCAGCTGCAGTTGATGATCGGGATATTGGCTGGGAAGGCGATTGAGTTGCGCCAGGGTGTGGAAGCGCTTGCCCTGCGACGCTTCGCGCTTGAGTTCCACTCCGGCCCCGCCGAACAGCAGATAATAGCGATCGCAGGCTTCCCCCTTCGGCTTGAGCGGATCGGCAAAGAACACCTGAAAACTCGGCGTCTGTTTGGCCTGCCACTTCAGCGTCAGGCGCAGGATGAACTGCTCGGGCAGGGTGAGCGCCTGGCAGGCAGTGGCCGGGCCGCTGGCGATCAGACTGCCGTGCTCGAAGACCCAGTTTTTGGCCTCGCCCTCGCCATGAGTCCACTCGTCGAGGGCGCGCGGGCCGGCGTACACCGCCTGGTGGCTGCGCACGCCAAAGCGCAGCGATTTGACGGCCGCGCGTGGAATCTCCAGACGTCCCGCCTCCGGCGAGACCACGGTGAGCTGACGGTCATCGAGCGCCTCCAGCGTGGCGGGCAAGCGGTCGCCGTTGATCATCTCGACCACCGCCGCGGGCGGTGGCGGACCCGCACCTTTGGCACTGAAATCGATTTGAGTCACGGCCCCCGGCTCCAAGCGCACCGGCTCCGGCGCCAGCTCGCTGGCCAGTTCCACCACCCCGGCCTCGCTGAGCGAGCGCACCG
The DNA here is from genome assembly GCA_037142115.1 of Verrucomicrobiota bacterium. Classification (GTDB taxonomy): domain Bacteria; phylum Verrucomicrobiota; class Verrucomicrobiia; order Verrucomicrobiales; family Akkermansiaceae; genus Luteolibacter. The sequence goes on from JBAXBG010000084.1 coordinate 3,566, forward strand.
CGCCGGTTAGGCGCGCGCCGCCGCTCAACACCACCTCGTCGGCGGACAACCACCCGGCCAGCACGCACGCGCCGAGCGCGCCGCAGCGGACGATTGCGTTAGACAGCCGCCGGCCGGTCATGGATGAAAAGTTGGGAGTCATTGAGGCCGGGCGGATCATTTTTCGTAAATCGGCAGATAGCGGTAATTGAGCGCCAGCGACAGCAAGGCCCCGGCGGTGCTGAACGACGGGCCCTGGATGCCGGGAAACGAGCCGTCGGTCCCCTGAATGGTGGATAGATAGCGGATGTTGCGGCTGTTCCACTCTTTCCAGGTGGCCTCGTCGGCGTGGAACAGCGCCTGCGACATGTAATACTCGTAATAATACGGGTAATAGCGGTCGCGATAATCGAGGTTCTTCTTCAGATATTCCAGGCTGGCCTGATAGCCCTTGGAATCCTGTTGCTTGGCCAATGCCAGGCACAGCATGCCGATGGCGGTGAGCGTGGGTTTGCCACCCGAGGCGGAGGTGTAGCCATACGACCCGTCGCCGTTGCGGTTGTTCGCCAGATAGGCCAGGCCCTTGCGGATCGCCTCCTCGGGGATGGCGATGCCGGCATTGCGGGCCGCGAACAAGGTGACCATCTGGCAGCCGGTGCAGGTGGTGTCCGCGTCCCGGCTGTCCGGGGTGTAGCGCCACGCGCCGAAGTGGTTTTTCTGCTGCGAGCTGAGAATCATCTCGATGGCCTTCTTGAGGGCGGGGGCGATGAGCGGGTTGTCCACGGCCCCGTAGGATTCGGCCAGCGCCTTGGTGGCGAACGCGTGGTTATACATGCTGGAGCCGATATAACCGTTGCTGTCCTTCTGTTGGGAAATGATGTAGTCGATGCCGGCGCGGATGGTTTTGGCATAGGGGCCGTTGGTGGGATCCTCGCCGTGGGCGAGAAACGCCGCGACGCAGAGTCCGACGACGCCGGGTTCGGTGCCGACGCTGTCGTTCCAGGCTCCCTTGTCGTTCTGGGTCCGGGCGAGGTATTGCAGCCCTTTGTCATAGACCAGTTCGGCCTGGGCCGGAACCGTGTCTTCCTGGCGGCCCGGCAAATCCTGCGCCCCGGCCATGGCGGCGGAAGCCAGCCACAGCGGCAGGCCGAACCGGCGGGCCATCGCGGCCCAATCTAACAGGAATGATGTCATGGCTGGGTATTCATTTGACCTTGTGTTCGGCGCCGCGGTTGTAGGCGTCGAACGCTTTGCGGAACTCCTCGGGAATCTCCAGGCTGGTGCCGCCCGCGGCTTTGGGCACGCGCCTGGCCTCGCTCTTGCCGCCGGGCTGGCCGCCGGTGGCCTCGTTGCCGGTGGCCGACGATCCTGACAGCCCGCCGCCGCCCTGGGCGCTGGCGGGACCGTCCTTGCCCTGCCCTTTTTTACCATCCTCAGGTTTTTTACCCATCATGCGTTCCATCATGTCCATCATTGCGCCGCCGGATTTGCCACTGCCGCCCTGACTCTGCTTCTCCTTGGCCGCGGCATGGATTTTCTCGATGATCTCGGTCTGGGCGGCGAGCGTGTCGCCGCCGGTGTCGGCCTTAGCCAAGCGGTCGGTGGCTTCATGCATAATGGTTTTCACCTGATCAAGCAGTTCGATGACCTTGGGCATGGTCTGTTCGATGACGAGTTGCTGAACGTCGGCCGAGAGTTCGTCCTGGTCGTCGGCGACCTTGACGGAGCCCTCCTGATGTTGGGCGAGGCCGGCCGCGGGCGTGGCCTCCTGGGCGGATAGGCCCGCCGCGCCGGTCACCCACCAGGCCGCAATGAGGAGCTGAGGTTTCATGATTTGGAAGTGGCGGATGGCTGGGGCACTAGATTGCGCCGGAACTGTTCGAGGACGCGGGTGCGGGAGCGGAGGTCCTGTTCCTGTTGGATGAGCTTCATGACGCGCAGCATGAATTCGAAATCCTCGTCCTCCGGGCTCGGCCCGGCCCCATCGCCGCCGCCGGCACCGTCCTTCTGGTCCTTGTCCCCGTCGAGTTGTTTGGCCCACGCGGTGAGCTGGTCCGCCCATTTCTTGGCCTCCTCGGCCGCCTGATAGGAATGGTTGGCCGAGAGCCGGTTGCGGATTCCCTCCAGGCCGGTGTCGATGTGCGAGTCATGCATGGCATCGAGGATCAGCTTGAACGCGGCAGTCTGGGTGCGGGCGAAATAATGCGCGAGGTCCTCCTGAATCCAGCGCACGTCGGCAGTGGTGTCGGATTGCTGGCGGAGCGATTCGTTCAAGCGGTGAACATCGGAAGGATCCAGGGCCGGAGTTTTCACTCCCAGAATCCGCGCAAAGGCGTCTTTAAGAGCCCCGACGATGCCGTTCTCCTCGCCCGCGGCTTTTTGCAGGCGGTTGACAAAGGTGCCGGCCTCAAACCGGCGATTGGCGTCGTTGGCCTTGTCGATGGCCTGCTGCATTTTGGCGACGACCTTTTGTTGTTCGGCGACAGCCTGATCCACGTCCTTGCGGGACTTGTCCTGGGTATTGGACGGCTCCTGGGCGTCGCCGAGCTTTTGGCGCACCTTGGGAACATCCTGCTGCGAGAGTTCCTGCAGCGACTTGAGGGCCTCCGCCATTTTCTGCAGGGTTTTTTTGTCGATGTCGCCGTTGCGGGCGGAGTCCTTCATCAACTGCTCCATCTGCTGGTTGAGTTCGTCGATGCGGCGCTGGGTTTCGGCCTCTTCCTGCTGCTGAGCCTCGAGGCGCTTGCGGTTGTCGTCCTGTTGGAGCTCGGCACCGTCCAACCGTTCGAGGCGCTGGTTTTCCTCCAGCAGGTTTTGTTCGCGCCGGGCGAGATCCTCGAGTTCGGTGATCTGGCGGTCGAAGCGGGTCTTAAGCATCTGGGCGTGCTCGTCGCGGGTGAGCACATATAGAATGACCGGCTCCGAATACACCCGTCCGCGGGCCGGGAAGTAGTCCTCGGCATAGGCGCGCAGGGTGATTTTCTGTGGTGCGATGCCAAAAGCCGCGGGTGAAAACGCCCCGGGCTGGAGCAGGTGCCGCTGTTCCGGGCCGCCATCGGCGAGCTTCAACTCGCCCTTGGCCGGGGCCTCGTTGGTCGGCCGGGTGAACTGGCCGGTCCATTCGATGCCGGTGGATTTCGCCCCGAAATCATCCTCGGCGAGCACCTCGAAATCAACGGTTTCCTCGGGCAGCATGACTTTCTGGCGGTCGATGCCCTGCAGGTAACAGGTGGGCGGCGCGTCTTTCAGTGCATCCACCTGGAGCCGGAACCCCGAATCGCCTGCCAGTCCTAACTGATCGACCCACGCGAACGGAATCTCGAAGGGTTGCGTCCCGATGGCCAGCGCCGGCGTCCGCGCCGATTTGCCGGATCGTTCCAGCGCCCCCTGGAGCGGGACCTGCGCAGGCGCGTCCTTGCCCGCCTCCACGGCCAACGGGCGGGTCGGCCCGTAGGAACCGGCCGCCAGCGGGCGGCTCAGGGCGAGTTCGATGCGCACCTGGCTGCCTTCCACGGCGGAGAGCACGCCGGCGTTCAACTCGACGGTGCGTTGCGGGATGCCCAGATAGGCCGGCGGTGCGACGATCGCCCGAACGCTTTCGGTGGACGGCCGCAGCAGCGGCTCCACCCGCAGCTCGTGGCGCAAATCCCCGATCCGGAACGTGATCGTGCCGGGTGCCTGCTGGCCGGGAAACGTGAAATGATAGAGGTCCCGCTCCAGGGAACTGGACAGGCCAGGCTGCAGGCCATAGCGCCCGGTCGCGGCCGCCGGGCGCTGCTCGGATTCGGGCGCCAGGCGCAGCGTCACGTCGAAAGCCTCGCCAAAAGCCACTGCCAGATAGACCGGCGGCCGGTCGAGCTTGGTGAAGGTGTAGCGCTCGGTTTTGGACAGCGGCAGCAGCCAGCGGTGAAGGGCGTTGACCCCCGCCCGCGGCGCGAGCGTGAAGAGCACCGCCGTGACGGCGGCCAGCGCCATCGCCGCGAGCGACCAGCGCCGGTGGTGGCGCGCGGGAAGAGCGTCCTCGAGGTGTCGGCGGCCGGTTTCAGCCGCCACTGCGGCCATCGCCGCATCCCGCAGGCGCGGCGACAGCGAATCGGCGCTGCCCTGCTGGTCCTGCAATTCGATGACCCCGAGCAGGCGGTCGCCCAAGCCCGGATAGCGCTTGGCAATGAGTCGCGCCAGCTGGGTTTCCCGACGTTGGCACCAGACCCAGCGGTGCAGCCAATAGGGCGCGAAAAACCCGAACAGCGAAACCCCGCCCGCCAGCACCAGCAAGCGGACCCAACCGGGGGTCGGCCAGAGCCGGTCCAGCCCGTAGACCAGCAGGAACGACACCAACAACCCAATGATCCCGGCCGCAATTGCTTCCAGGATCTTCACCCGCCACAGCTGGTGCCGAAAATCCGCCAACTGCAGCCGCAACGACTCCGGAATGGCGGATTGGGAGGGATGGGATGGGGTGGCCATGAAACAACAATCTACCGGACAGACGGAAAAGTCCCAGAAGAACCGCCCGCCAGCCAGTGCAATTTCGTCGCTTCAGCGATTCCGACAAGCCGCTTTGTCTCCGCGGAGTGGATTTAGGGGTGCCATAGCTCCCATAGGCCCCATAGGTTCCTCCTGGAGGTTGACCCCGAGCCTTGGCAACGCCAGGCTCCCCGCCATGCCCACTGCCATTTCCTATTCCTGCGCCTTGGTGACCGGTGCCTCTGCCGGGCTGGGCGAGGAATTCGCCCTCCAACTCGCGCCGCGCGTGCGGCAACTCGTGTTGGTGGCCCGCCGCGAGCCGCTGCTGGAAGACTTGGCGGCACGCATCCGCGCGCGGGTGCCGCAGGTGGAGGTGGTGGTACTCGAGGCCGATCTCACCGACCCGGCCGCGCGTCAGTCCCTGGTGGCGGCGCTCGCGGCCCGCGGGTTGCAACCCGATCTGCTAGTCAACAACGCCGGCATGGGCGACTACGGCGAGTTCGCCACCGCCGAATGGCCCAGACTGGCCGCCATCATCCGGCTCAATGTCGAGGCCCTGACCCACCTCACCCACGCGCTGCTGCCCGACATGATCCGCCGCGGCCGCGGGGCGATCCTCAACGTGAGTTCGCTCGCGGGTTTGCTGCCGCTGCCGGACTTCGCCGTCTACGCGGCGAGCAAGGCGTATGTCACGAGCTTTTCGGAAGCGCTGCGCATCGAACTGCGCGAGCACGGGATCCCGGTGCTCGCCGTCTGCCCCGGCCCGGTGCATACCGAGTTCGGCAAGGTCGCCAAGCGCGGCGTGCAGGGCCGCAACATGCCCGGCCGCGAGTGGTTCTATGCACCCAAGCAACAGGTGGTGGCCGAGGCGCTGACCGCCCTCGCCCGCAACCGGGCACGGGTCTATCCCAGCCTCAAAATCGCCGCCGTCGCCGTGGTTCTCTCCGTGGTGCCGCTGGTCCTGCTGCGCCTCGCCCTGGGCTTCCGCCCGCGCCGCCAATGAGGAGGGTGAGTCGGACCGCGAGTCTCCAGACTCGCCGGCCAATGAAACGCGAAGCGGCGCGAGTCTGGAGACTCGCGGTCCTTGGAAATCCTTGCCGCTCAGGCCCGGGCTTCCAGCGGCACGAACTTGCGCAGGGTTTCGCCGGTGTAGATTTGGCGCGGCCGCGAGATCCGGCTGGTCGAATCCTCCATGACTTCCTTGTAGTTGGCGATCCAGCCGGGCATCCGGCCGATGGCGAACATCACCGTGAACATGTCCATCGGGATGCCGATGGCGCGCATGATGATGCCGCTGTAGAAGTCCACGTTCGGATAGAGTTTGCGGGAGATGAAATACTCGTCGCGCATGGCGACCTCCTCGAGTTTCTTGGCGATGTCGAGCAACGGGTCGGACTTGTGGAGCTGGGCGAGCACCTTGTCGCACTGTTGCTTGATGATGACGGCGCGGGGGTCGAAGTTCTTGTAAACGCGGTGGCCAAATCCCATCAGGCGGCGGTTGCCGGTCTTGTTCTTGACCTCGTTGATGAACTTGGTGCCGTCGTCGCCATCAAGGTGGATTTCTTCCAACATCTCGAGCACCGCCTGGTTAGCACCGCCGTGGAGCGGACCCCACAGCGCGCAGACGCCGGCCGAGGCCGAGGCGAACAGGTTGGCACGACTGGAAGCGACCATCCGCACCGTCGAAGTCGAGCAATTCTGCTCGTGGTCGGCGTGGAGCAGGAAGATGAGGTCGAGCGCCTTGACGATCTCGGGTTTGAGTTCGCAATCCTCACCGGGATGCGAGAACATCATGTGGAGGAAGTTGGCGGTGTATTTGAGGGTCGTCTTCGGATAGATCGTGGGCAGGCCGTGGGCCTTGCGATACGAGAACGCGGCGATGGTGCGAACCTGGGAGATCAGCCGCGCCGCATGCATCGGGAAGCGTTCCTCGCGGCGGCTGATAATCCCCGGATGATAGGCGGAGGCCGCGTTGATCATCGCCGACAGGATCGCCATCGGGTGGGCGGTGGTCGGGAATCCTTCATAGTGGAAGCGCATCCCCTCGTGCAGCATCTGGTTGTCCGCCAGCTGGTTGGAAAAATCGGCCAATTCCGGCCGGGTCGGCAGATGACCATAAATGATGAGGTAGGCGGTCTCGACGAAGGTGCTTTTTTCCGCCAGGTCGGCGATGTCATACCCGCGATATCTGAGGATGCCCTTTTCGCCGTCGATGAAGGTGATGGCGCTTTCGCAGGCACCGGTATTGCCATAGCCCGGATCCAGGGTGATGCAGCCGGTCTTGTCCCGCAGCGTCGAGATATCAATGCCCACTTCCCCTTCCGAGCCAACGACGGTTGACAACTCAAGTGGCTTGCCCTCTATGGTGATTTGCACGGTTGGATTCATACGCGGCCGCAACTAAGCAGTTTCAATTCCAATAGGCCAGTTCTGTTTGCAGCGATTTTCAGAGAAGTTTTTCCGGGTCTCGCGGCGCGGAGGCGCAACGGGGCCTGAGTGGAATCCAGCCGTCTCCGCGCGGCGGCGGCCATGCGCCAATTTTGGGAGCATGCGTGGTTCCAATTCTCATTCCAGGGTTAGCCCGCCTCCGCGATGACTAACACGTCGGCGAACGGCAAGTCCGCCAACAGCCCGAAGGCCGGATGGCGGCTCAGGCGGGCGCGGGTGGCGGCGGGGCTGGCCATGCCGCACAGAAACCTGGCGAGCTGGCGCGGGCCGGCCAGCGCGGCATGGTGCTGGGCGACCACCTCCCTAACCGCCGAGAGTTCGGCGTCGGTCGCCCGGCGCGGAGTGCGGCGGCGGATGGTGGTGGCAGGGATGCCGCGGCAGCGGTCGCAGTGGCCGCAGGGCTCCGCCAGGGTTTCGCCGAAGTGGCGGGTCAGATAGCCGGTGAGGCACCCGCGGTGCGCGGCCAGACCCAACACCTGGCGCAGGCGCGCCAGGTCGGCCAACTCGCGGGCCTGGAATTTCCCCACCAGCGCGGCGGTGAGCCGCGGCAGGTCGCCGGCGGGTTTTTTCAGCTGATAGCCGTGGCGCACGCCCGCGACTTCCAGCGCGAGGTCGCCGGCGGCCTGGAGCGCGTTGAGAAGGGCGACAATGGAGTCGCGCGCAACACCCAACGTCTCCGCCATCAGTGACGGCTGGAAATTGAGCCAGCCGCGCTTCACCTCGGCGCGGTCGAGGAGTTGCTCGATGAACGCCCGCTCGGCACGGGCGCGCCCGGCGAGGATCCGCTCCACCGGGGTGAGCAGCTTCGCGCGGTAGGTGGCATAGCTGCTGCCGGTGGCTTCCAGGATGCCGTCGATCTCCAGATAGCTCATCACCGTGGCGATCACCCCCGGCCGGATGTCGCACACGCTGGATAGATCGTAGGGTGAAACGTCGAACACCGGCCCTAGGCGCAGCACCCGGTCAATCAGGTTTCCCAGGGCGCGGGGCGACGGGGTGTCCGAATAAATGAAATTCTCCAGCACCGTGAGATCGTCGGCGCAGGCGAGCATCTCGCAAACCGCGGGCTGGCCGTCGCGCCCGGCGCGCCCGATCTCCTGGGTGTGGTTTTCCAAGCTCTTGGGCAGATTGTAGTGGAACACGGCGCGGATGTTCGACTTGTCGATGCCCATGCCAAACGCAATGGTGGCCACGATGATGCGGGTGTCGCCCGCCATGAAGGCGCTCTGGGCGTCGGCGCGGAACTCGGCGGGCAGGCCGGCGTGATAGGCGCGCGCCGACAGGCCGTTCTTGACCAGAAAGGTGGCGACCTCCTCGGCGGTCTCCTGGCGGGTGACGTAAACAATGGCCGCCCCGGCCAAGGCGCTTAGCTTTTCAAGCAGCAGCGATTTGCGCCCGGCGGTCGCGCACGGCGTGACCCGCAGGTCGAGATTGGCCCGGTGAAAACTCAGCTGGACGTGGTCGGCCGCGGCGATCCGGAAATGCTTGCGAATCTCCCGTGCCACCTGCGGCGTGGCCGTCGCGGTCAGCGCCAGCACCCGCGGGATCTTGAGCTGGCGGAAGATCTTGGCCAGCTTGAGATAATCCGGGCGGAAATTGTGGCCCCAGGCCGAGATGCAATGCGCCTCGTCAATCGCCACCAACCGGATCGGCAACCGCTTGAGCCGCTGCCGGAACGCGTCGTTGGAAAACCGCTCGGGCGCGATGTAAAGCAGCTTGAGCGCGCCGCCATCCAACCGCGCGTAAAGCTCGGCCAGCTCGTCCGCGCCCAGCGTCGAGTCCAGCCGCGCGGCGGCGATCCCCCGCCCCGTGAGCGCGTCGACCTGGTCCTTCATCAGGGCGATGAGTGGCGAGACCACCAGCGTCAGGCCGTCGAGCAGCAGCGCGGGCAGCTGATAGCACAGCGACTTGCCCCCGCCGGTCGGAAACACCGCCAGCGCCGAACGCCCTTCTAACAACGCGCGGATCACCGGCTCCTGGCCGGCGCGGAACGCGTCGTGCCCGAAGTGATCGCGAAGCTCCTGCAGCATGCGGCCAGTTTCGCCCCATCCCGGCGGCCGACGCAAGCGGGAAGCGCGCCTGCATCGTGGCCGCGCTCCTGAGACCGCTATCGCCCAAGATCACCACTTTTCTCATCATCGGCATCATCACGATGAGCGCGCCGTTGCGGTGGCGGGTGTGGCGCATGCCCGATTTCTCAAAGAGCGCAAAAGTAGCCTCACTAGGGCTCGAACCTAGAATAACGGAATCAAAATCCGGGGTGTTACCATTACACTATGAGGCTGTTGAGGCGCTAGGCCTGCGGCGGCGGAAAACTAAACCGCCCCCCGCCGGTTTGGCAACCCGGAAAAACGCTCAATGTGACGAGATTTTCACCGCCTGGGCGAGCATCGCCTCGGCCATGTCGAAATCCACCGCGCTGCGGGCGTGGATCCGGCAGACCGGCTGGCCGGCATGGATCGTTTCACCGGTCTTGACCAGGCGGTCGAAGCCAACGGCGAAGTCCACGCCGTCAGTCACCTTGGCGCGGCCGACGCCGAGTTGCAGGGCGGCCTGGCCGAGGGTTCCCGCGTCCACCCGGCTGAGCGTGCCAGTGGTGGGCGCCAGCACCTCGCGCACCACCGGGGCCTCGTGGATCTCCGCCAACTGCGGCAGGTCCGCCGGATTGCCGCCCTGGGCGGCCACCAGTTGTTCGAATTTCCGGCGGGCGCGGCCGTCGTCGAGGCACGACTCCAGAAATCCGCGCGAAACGCCAGCGATCGGTTCGGCCAAATCGAGCACCAACGCCCGCAAGTCGGCGGGGCCGCCGCCATCCAGGCAGGCGAGCGCCTCGCTGACTTCAAGCGCGTTGCCAACAGTCCGACCGGTCGGTTCGTTCATCGGGCTGAGCACGGCATGCACCTCGACGCCCATCGCCTGGCCCACGGCGAGCAGGCTGGCGGCCAGTTCCTGGGCGGCCTTGTGGCTCGGCATGAACGCGCCGGAGCCGAATTTGACGTCGAGCACCAGCCGGTCGAGCGACTCGGCGAGTTTTTTCGACATGATGGACGCCGTGATCAGGGGGATCGAGGGCACGGTGCCGGTGACGTCGCGCAGCGCGTAGAATTTGCGGTCGGCCGGGCAGAACCGGGCGCTCTGGCCCATCATGACCACACCGATGCGCTCCAACTGGGCGGTCGCGTCCACCAGGCTGAGGTTCACGCTGAAGCCGGGGATGGATTCCAGCTTGTCGAGGGTGCCGCCGGTGATGCCCAGGCCGCGGCCGCAAACCATCGGCACCCAACAGCCGGTGCAGGCGACCAGCGGCGCCAGCACCAGCGAAACCTTGTCGCCGATGCCACCCGTGGAATGCTTGTCGACCACCGCCGGGTGGCCGGCCCGGTGCGCGAAGCAGTCGCCGCTGGTCATCATCGCGCGGGTGAGCGCCACCGTCTCGGCCGGGGTCATGCCCTGGAAAAAGACCGCCATGGCGAAGGCGGCTATCTGATAGTCCGGGATCTCGCCGGCGGTGTAGCCCTCGATGAGCGCCTGGATGTCGCGCGCCGACAGCTCGTCGCCCTCGCGCTTGCGCGCAATCAAGGTGGGAACATGCATTTGCGTTAGTTTACCCGGTCGCTGCGGGTTTTGCGAGCTCCCATTAGAAAAAATCCATGTCCTTGGGCGGCGATCCATGATTGATAGGCCGCGCCCATGAAACTCGCGAAACTCGGTGACGGCCCGGAGATTTTCCACACCCTCCAGGGCGAAGGCCCGGGGGCCGGCGCGCCCGCGGTGTTCATCCGCGCGTCGCGCTGCAACCTGCACTGCGTCTGGTGCGACACCGATTACACCTGGAACTTCGAGGGCACGCCGTGGCCGCATGCCAAAGACGCCGCCCCCGGCTACGCCAAGTTTCCCAAATCCGCCGTCACCATCGAGCTCGATCCCGCCGCGGCCGCGCGGCTCATCCTCGCTTATGATTGCCCGCGGGTGGTCATCACCGGCGGCGAGCCGTTGTTGCAGGAGGACGAATTCCTCGCCATGATCCGGCGGATCCGCGCCGAACTACCTGATTGTTACGTCGAGGTCGAAACCAACGCCACCCGCATCCCCTCCCCCGAATTCGCCGCCGCCGTCGACCAGTTCAACGTCTCGCCCAAGCTCGCCAACGCCGGCATGGCCGAAGCCCTGCGCCTGCAGCCCGACGCGCTGCGGTTTTTCGCCGGCTCGCCGGTCAGCTGGTTCAAGTTCGTGGTCGCCACCCCCGCCGACCTGGCCGAGATCCAATCGTTGCAGGCCCGCTTCCACATTCCGCGCGCGCGCATCCTGCTGATGCCCCAGGGCCGCAGCGCCGCCGAACTCGACCGCACCGCTCCGTGGCTCGCCGGGCTGTGCCGCGACCTCGGCTTGCGCTTCTGCGACCGCCTCCACATCCGGCTGTGGGGCGAGCGTCGGGGAGTGTGAAGCAACCGTTCTTGGGGAGGTATGTAGTACCGCCTTTAGGCGGGATCTGCGGACCGTCCCCCAGCACCAGGCGATCAAGAGTCCGCCTAAAGGCGGGACTACCTACGCTGGAAGCAACCGTTCTTGGGGAGGTATGTAGTACCGCCTTTAGGCGGGATCTGCGGA
>JBAXBG010000085.1:0-14999 GCA_037142115.1 Verrucomicrobiota bacterium
CTCGGGTTTCTCGCCGGCCTGCTTCTTGCGCTCCTTGGGCAGCTGCGCGTCGACCGCGACGGTTAGGAAGTAATTGCCGGCGGCGGCGGCGGGCTGGCCGGCAGTCGGCGGGGTGGCGGAACCCTTGGCCGGCGTGAGGGTGAGATGGTAGGTGAACCCCTCAACCGTCCGGATGACCACTTGGCGCAGGCCAGCGGCATCGGCGCGGGCGGCGGCCTGGTCGGAGGGGATCACATCCTCGAAACGGGCGTAGGAGAACAGGCTCTTGAGCGGTGCTGCGACGGTGGTGTCGAGTGTTTCGCCGGCGGCGGCGCCTTCGAGTTTGAATTCGGCATCCTCGGACTCACGACTGAGTGTCCAGGCGGGATCCTCCTTGCCGGCCTGGCTGAGGGTGATGGCCTGGATTTTTTCCGGACTGATGAAATCATCGGCCAGCCAGCGGACGACTTCCGCGCTCACTGACGGGAACATCTCGTTGACGGCATAGAAGCCGGAAGCATCGGCGTGATTGCGGACATAGCGGCCGACCGCGTTGTTGCCGCCCATCGGCGAGGGCGCAGCGCTGCTCTCGATGCTCTTGCCCAGCGAAACCTTGGCGATCTCCTTGCCCGACGCATCCTTGAAACTCGCGGTCAGGCCCCGCTCGGCCGCTTGGCTGGAGGATTCGTCCATGCCGAAGCGCGGCGCAAACGACGGCCCAGCTTCCATGCCGCGGGTGACTTTCAACTCGCCAAGCGTGCGCAGGAATTCGTTGACGTAAGTGGCATTGGCCGGATAGCCGTCGCGCTGGGCGACGGTCCACTTGCCGGCGTTTTTCACCAGGCTCACGGACCCGGCGGCACCTTGGATCTCCACCGCCGCAATCTCGCCCGCCGGAAACGACACCAACAGCGTCTGCCCCGGCGCGCGCTGGGTCGCGCTTTGGGTCGTTTGTTGCTGGGCGAGTTTCACGGCCGTCACGGCCCCGCCAAGGACGATGGCGATGACCCAGAAGATGATAACCTGACGCTTGTTCATGTGAGGATTTAGTTAGAATGTGGAATTTTAAGATTTCAGCGGGCGCGGGTGGCGCGGCGGCGCTGGATGAAGAGCACGAAGCCCACGACGATCACGATCAGCGGCATGGCCGCCACATTGAGCAGGGTGATTTTGCCGGCGAGCTTGTCCTTTTGGCGGCGCAGTTCCTTTTCCTGTTCGCGGATGAGCTTCGAGTATTCGACCTGTTCCTTGCGCAGGGTGCGGATCTCCGCCTCCTGTTCGGGCGAGAGATAGAGCTCCGCGCCGCGCGACTTTTTCGCCTGGAGCTCGCCGAGTTTCTGCTGGGCTGCCTTTTGCTTGCTCTGGAACTCCTCGATCTTGCTGCCGACCTGCTGGTTGAAGTCCGACTCCATTTTCTGGACCACGGTGAACGGGCGGCGGATCGCCGAGCGCGAGCGCGCTCCGATCAGGTGCTTCGAGCCGACCGCCTGGTCTAGCAGGTTGAAGAGCAGCGAGGCGTTGCCATTGACCGGCGAGGCCATCTGGGTGCCGCCGAAGTTCTGCACATTGTAGGCAAAGCGGTCGTAGAACGCGTCCACATCGGCGATCAGGAAAACATTGCCCGGGCTGGCGGCCTCTTTCAGCCAGGCCGGCTTGGGCGCGTCCTTGCCCTCGCCCTTCTTGTCCTCGGCGGGGTCGCTCTTGCCCTTGGGTTTGCCCTCGGGGAAGGCGGTCTTGAAGGTGCCCGCCAGATGGGTGACCAGATCGTAGGCGGTGCCCGACGAGCGGAAGGTGGTGTTGAGGGACGGGGCCAATTGCGACGCCAGCGTCGAATCGACAAAGCCCGCGCCGGCGGTCGATTTGAGCAAGCTGTTGGCGGTGATGCCGCCGCCGCCGCCGGTCTGGGTGAAGGCACCTGGCAGGAAGAACGTGCATGACGCCAAGTCCTTGGTGATGACGTTGTCCTTTTGGGGCATCGAGTTCTTGGTGAGCGTCAGCACCGCCAGTCCGAGCCGCTCGCCGCCGAGCTTGGTGGCCAGCGCCGGATCGGCCAGCACCTTGGCGGCTTCAAAGGAAACTCCCCACGCCGGCAGCAGGGTCGGCAAAGTCGAACTGGTGGGAGCGCCCTGTTCGCCCATCATCGGGTTGCCGCCGCCGCCGGTCATCTGGGCGGCCACCGAGAAGGCATCGAGGCAGGCGACCACGGTGCCGCCGCTGAGAAGGTATTGGTCGACGGCGAACTCGGCTTCCGGGGTGATCCCCGCGGGATGGAACAGCAACAGGACCTTGATCGCCTTGGCATCGATGACGGGGGCTTCCAGCGCCACATCGACCACGTCGAAGGACTGCTTGAGCTGCTGATAGATCACCCACGGCGGGGTGGGCCGCTGGCCTTGCGCCATCGCCGGGCCGCCCTTGAGGTCGAGCGCGGTCATGATCCCTACCTTCGGTTTGACCGGCGTGCTGACCTCCGCGATTGCCTTGGATAGATGATACTCCAGCATCGTCTCATCTCGCGGGTCAATGAACGGAATGACGCTGGTGCGGTCCAGACACGAGATCGCCACGCCGAAGTAGAGGTTCTGGTCGTCCATCCGCTGGCCGTTGACGCCGTCAAGGTTGGCGGAATCCTCGGCATCGGTGTCGGGCTGCGGGTCGAGGTTTTCCACCCGCAGCTTGCCCTTGGCCAGCGTGCGGTATTCCTTGAGCAGGTCGTCGGTGCGGCGCATGTGGAGCTTGAGCTCCTCGGGCATGTAGTCGGTGCCGCGCGACGCGTAGTAACGGATCACCACCGGCGTGTCCAACTCGCCGAGGATCGCCCGGGTGCCCTGCGACAGGGTGTGGATCTGCTTCTGGGTGAAGTCCGCGCCGCGGTTGCCCAGCGGGGTGAGCGACACGAGCCAGTTGGCAAACACGGCGATGGCGACGAGCGCGGCGACTCCGAACGCCGCGCGGGTGACGGGATGGGTGATTTTCATGGTAAAGGCTGAAAAAAAGCAGAAATGAGGTTAGGCGCGCTTGGCGGAGAGGATGGCGCTGGTGCCTAGCAGGCAGACGAACACGAACGAGCCGAACCACACCAGGTCCTGGAGCCGCAACAGCCCGCGGTTGAGCGAGCGGAAATGGTCCCAGACGCCGAACGAGACCACGGCCTCCACCGCCGCGGGCGAGACCGCCTTGGCCAGTTCGCGGGTGAAGTCATCGTAGCCGCAGAGCACCATGGTCACGCAGATGGCCACCGAAACAATCAGGCAGACCACCTGGTCGCGGGTGCAGGCCGAAACCAGCATGGTGATGGCCAAAAACGTGCAGCAGACCAGGAAGCTGCCGAGGTAGCCGGCCAGGATGGCGCCGTTGTCCGGGTCACCGAGGTAGTTGACGGTGATCACGATCGGGAACGTGAGCAGCAGCGCGACGAGCCACACGCTGGCGGCCGCCAGGAACTTGCCGATGATGGCGCTCCAGGTTGAGAGCGGGAAGGTTCCCAGCAACTCGATGGTGCCGGTGCGCTGCTCGTCGGCCCAGAGCTTCATCCCCACGGCCGGCGCCAGCAGCATGAAGATCCACGGGTGCCAGAAGAAAAACGTCCATTCCAGCGAGGCGTCGCCGACGCGCATGAAGTTGCCGAAGCTGAACGCCAGCCCCATCGACAGGGCCAGGAAGATGACGATGATCGCGTAGGCCGTCGGCTGGGCGAAGTAGCTGGTGAGCTCGCGTTTGTAGATCGTTAGAGAGGTCATGGTGGGGTAAATGCTGAAAATTTGGAAAGCTGAAAGCTGAAAGCTGAAATTCAGAAATGGTCCGAGTGAGTTATTTCAACTTTCAGCTTTCTGATTTCAG
Organism: Verrucomicrobiota bacterium; assembly: GCA_037142115.1. Classification (GTDB taxonomy): domain Bacteria; phylum Verrucomicrobiota; class Verrucomicrobiia; order Verrucomicrobiales; family Akkermansiaceae; genus Luteolibacter. The sequence continues at coordinate 3,820 of JBAXBG010000085.1, forward strand.
CTTTACCTCGGCCGTGGTCAGGTGCCGGAACAAGTCGGTGAGTGAGCCGGTGCCAGAGAGCGCGAGCAGTTCGGCGGGGGTGCCGTCGGCGACGATCCGGCCGCAGTCGACGATCACCGCGCGGGTGCAGGCGGCCTCGACTTCCTCGAGAATGTGGGTGGAAAAAAGGATCGCCTTGTCCTTGCCGAGGCGCTTGATGAGCTGGCGGACCTCGTGCTTTTGGTTGGGATCGAGGCCGTCGGTGGGCTCGTCGAGGATCAGGACCTCGGGATCGTGAAGCAGCGCCTGGGCCAGGCAGGTGCGATGGCGGTAACCTTTGGAAAGGGTGTCGATCGACTGGCGGGCGACGCTGCCGAGGAAGCAGGTCTCGATCGCGCGCTCGACGGCGGTTTTGTTGGCGGCACCTTTCAGGCCGCGGATGCTGGCGCAGAATTTGAGGAAGCCGATGACCGTCATGTCATGATAGAGGGGGGCGGATTCCGGCAGATAGCCGACCTTGGTCTTGGCCGCCTTCGGATCGTCGCTGATGGAGAGGCCGCAGACCCTGGCGTCGCCCGAAGTGGGGGGCAGAAAGCCGGTAATCATGCGCATGGTGGTGGACTTGCCGGCACCGTTAGGCCCGAGAAAGCCCAGGACTTCGCCTTTTTTGACCGTGAACGTGAGGTTGTCCACGGCGCATTTGGATCCGAACTGTTTGGTGAGGTTTTCGACTTCGATCATGGGCTGAGGATTCGGGTTGGCACGGGTGGGTGCGCAGGCGGAAGCGGTGTCACCACGATTTCTTGTTTGAAAAAGTGGCGCAAGGGGAAATTACCGGCGACTTTTCCGGTGCGGTGCCGCGTCTATCCGCCTTGCCATGGCCCGCGGGCCGTGTATCGCTTGGCTCCAGCATGTCGACCATCCATCTTCCCGAACGCTGTGGCGTGATGCTGCTGCCGGATTGCACCCTGTTTCCGCACGGCGGACTGCCGCTCTACATCCATGAGCCGCGCTATCAGCTGATGCTCGGCGACGCCCTCGAGGGCGACTGTTTTTTCGCGGTGGCGCGCCTGACCGGCGAGGATCACGGCCGCCCGGCCGGGCAGGTCGCCCCGGTGGGCACCATCGGGCTGGTGCGGGCCTCGCGCCTGCAGGACGACGGCACCTCGCAGCTGCTGGTGCACGGGGTGATGCGGGTGCGCTTCACCGAATGGCACCACGACCGGGCCTACCCGTACGCCAGCATCGAGCCGGTGATTTCGGTGTTCACGCCGCAACACCAGGCGCTGGCGGCCATGAAAACCCTGCGCGGCGCGGTCGAGGACGCCATCCGCCACCTCCCCGATGAGGTCCAGGCCGGGGTTTTCGCGCTGCTTGACCGGGCCGAGGATCCGGGCCTGATGACCGACATCATTTGCCAGCAGTTCATCCACGAACCCGACCTCCGCCAGGGGCTGCTAGAGGCCGAGTCAATCGGCGGGCGGATTCCCGTGATCTGTGACTACCTGCGCCAAGCCAGCGCGGCCGCAACCGCCGAGGACTGAACCGCCTATGTCACGCACGCGACAGCTCCCTGCGGCCACGCCGAACCTCACACTCCAGCCGCCGCACCCACGCGGCGCAACACGCCCCCGAGCATCATGACGATCGACCGGGAGCCATCCATCGTCACGCCCGCCGAACCCGGCGACTCCGCGGCCGCCCGCCCGGGCAAGCGCGCCAAGCTTTCCTGCCGCACCGTCATCCTCTCCGACATCCACCTCGGCACGCCAGACAGCAAGGCCGACGAGGTCGTGGAGTTCCTCAAGCACGTCCAGTGCCGCAAGCTGATCCTCAACGGCGACATCATCGACGGCTGGGCCCTCAAGCGCGGCGGGCGCTGGACCTCGCGCCACAGCCGCGTGATCCGCAAGATCATCAAGATGACCGAGCACGACGGCACCGATGTGATCTATCTGCGAGGCAATCACGATGACATCCTGGAGCGCTTCCTGCCGCTGACCCTGGGGCGGATCCTGCTGGCCAAGGAGCACATCCATGTGACCGCCGCCGGCACGCGCTATCTGGTGGTGCATGGCGACGGGTTCGACAGCGTCTCGACCAACCACCAGTGGCTCGCGGTGCTCGGCTCGGTGGGCTATGATTTCCTGCTCCACATCAACCGGTTATACAACCGCTACCGCGCGTGGCGCGGCAAGGAGTATTTCTCGCTGAGCAAACGGATCAAAGCCAAGGTCAAGTCCGCCGTCTGCTTCGCCGACCGCTACGAGCAGCTGCTGCAGGACCTCGCCCACCACCGGCAATGCGCGGGCATCATCTGCGGCCACATCCACACCCCCGAGGACAAAAGGGTGGGCGACATCCACTACCTCAATTCCGGCGACTGGGTGGAGAGCCTAACAGCCATCATCGAGCACCACGACGGGCGCCTGGAGCTGGTGCGCCACGCCGAATTTCTAGCCGCCCTGCAGCGTGGCACCTAGCGGTTTGGTCCCAGGGAGCGGCGCACCGCCCAGCCCGCTGGGTGTGGAACGCAGGTGAACTGTGGTCGCGCCATGGAGCGCGGGCTTCAGCCCGCAGCGTCGGGGCGGGCTTCAGCCCGCAGCGTCGGGGCGGGCTGAAGCCCGCGCTCCGCAGCCAATCGGCAAGGCGTGATTCCCCTTGCGGCGGCGCGCCGGGCCGCGCAATCTATCGGCATGAAAATCCGCTGTGAATGGTGTGGGAGCGATCCCCTTTATGTCGCGTATCACGACGACGAGTGGGGTGTTCCGGTGCATGACGATCGCCGCCTGTTCGAAATGCTAATCCTGGAGGGCGCGCAGGCCGGCCTGAGCTGGCTGACCATCCTCAAGAAGCGGGACAACTACCGCCAGGCGTTCCACCATTTCGACTGTGAGCGGATCGCCAGATACACGGCGCGGGACGTCGCGCGGCTGTTAGCCGATGCCGGCATCGTGCGCAACCGGCTTAAAATCGCCGCCGCGATCCAGAACGCCCGCGGTGCGCTGGCCATCATTGAGGAATGCGGGTCGCTGGACGAGTTCCTATGGAACTATGTGGACGGCGTCCCGATTCAGAACCAGTGGCGCGCCATCGGTGAGATTGCGACGACGACCGCGCGCTCGGATGCGATGAGCAAGGAGTTAAAACGGCGGGGATTCAATTTCGTGGGCTCCACCATTTGCCATTCCTTCATGGAGGCCGTCGGCATGGTCAACGATCACACCACCGCCTGCTTCCGGCACTCGCAACTCGCGGGCGACAAATAGGAAAGATTGTCAGTGCACTCGGCGTAGCGGGTGCATGTTTGCCCACCCTGCAATGCCGTTGAAAGCCATCGCCGCACTTGGGACCCTTCTCTCCTCGACGTGCGTCACCGCGCTGGCCGCGGACGGCGCGGTTTCCGCGCAGCGCGTGGCGGTGGTCACTGGCACGCCGGGATGTGTTGCATTGTGGGACTTTGTGAAGCGCGAACCGGATGGCGCGCGGCGGTTCACCGCGCAGGTACCGGCGGGGGCGACCAATGAGTTTGCTCTCGATGCGGGCAACTATGTGAAAGATTTCTGGGGCGAAGGGCGCGAGGCCACCTATGCCGATTTCCCGCTGCTGGGACGCGGCCCGTTCGGACAGGCAATCCGCATCCGCAAGGAGCAGGACCCCACGTTTCGCCCGCTGCTGATGGTGCCGCGTGCGCGCTTGCACGACTCCGCCATCGACCTCAAAGGCGCTGGCCAATCGGTCACGCTGGTGGTGTGGGCGATCCGCGAGAGCGGCAATCACGCGCTGGCGGGCATCTGGCATGAGGGCACCGACCTGCAAGAAAACTCGACGTCCGCCATCCAGCGCGTCGAGCGCGGCCAGCGCCAATACGCGCTGTTCGCCGGACTCAACAAGGCTGGCTCGGCCTGCGGGCATGTCTCGGAAAACGGCGCGCAGTCGTTTGGCCACAAGTATGCCATGCACAAATCACACTCCGGCGAGGACTCGCCCGCGGTCGACGCCGACGCGCCGCCAGAGGTGCTAGACCGGGCGTGGCAGTGCTTTGCCATGACGTTCGACCACCAGCGGCATGAACTCACCAGCTGGTTGCAGGGTCGCGCCTCGGAACGTTGGGAGACCGACGTCAAGACCAAGCTCCCGCCGGTTTACAACGCCTGGCGGCAAGGCGAACTCCACCGCACGCCCGGCATGCAGCCCGGCGAGGACCCCGCCTTCCCCGCCGACCAGTATTACAACCCGCCCGAGGGCCAACCGATCTCGGTGAAAATGCTCAGCGAAACCGCCGCCGAGCGCATCGAGTTGCACGAATTCCGCTACACCCGGGTGAAAGTCACCCGGCACCTGGCCGCCGACGGCACTTGGGCCATCACCGACCGCGACCTCGCAGACGTGCGCCTCAATCCCTGGTGGTTTCCCCACGACCTCTACACTCCGGGCGACGCCCACAGCGGCGGCCCGTTCACCATCGGCCGCGTCATCCACAGCTCGCGCAGTGTCGGTTTCACCGGCTGGATCGGCGGCGTGGCGGTCTTCAACCGGGCGCTGAGCGCGGAAGAAATGGCGCGCCTGGCGGCGCTGGCGAGCGACGGTCCAATTCCTGCCCGCTAAACCCCTGCCGGCAGCCTCAGCGTGGACCGGCGAGCACTTTGAGCACGTCGGCGGCCTGTTGTTCAGTCGAGGCGGACAGGTCGCGCCACACGAGTTGGCCGTCCTTGAACAGAAATGCCTGCCGTTTGGCGAAGCCCAAGCGGGACTTGCGGCGCGTGCCCGAAATTGCGTCTTGAATGCGGGCGGCAGCGGCAACAAGGTTTCGCAAGCCCATGGCAAAAACCGGAACCGAGCCAGAAGTCATCTATGAAGGAATCGCCGCCTCCCCCGGGGTTGCCATCGCTCCGGTGCATGTGGTCGCCCGCGGGTTTTCCGCCCCCGAGATTTATGAAATCGACGAGGCCGAGATCGGCCATGAACAGGAGCGCTTCAAGCAGGCCATCGAAATCACCAAACGGCAGTTGGTCGAACTCCAGAGCCGCCTCGATGATCTCTCCGGGGAAAACGTCAGCAGCATCTTCGAGGCGCACGTGATGATGATCGAGGACCGCGCCGTCGTCCAACGCGTGTTGAGCGCCATTGCCAGCCGCCAGCAGAACGCCGAATTCGCATTTTATGCGGTGATGCAAAACTTTCTCGAAGCGATGCGGCGGATTCCCGACCCCTACCTGCGCGAGCGCACTGCCGACATTGAAGACGTGGCCCAGCGGGTGCTGCGCAATTTCCTGGCTGACAGCGACACCCACCACCAGGCCCCCGACGCCCAGCATATCCTCGTCGCCTACGACCTCGCTCCCTCGGATACAGCGTCGATGAATCGCAGGCACGTCCTGGGATTCGCCACCGAGCAAGGCAGCCTCAACTCCCACACCGCCATCCTCGCTCGGGCCTTCGGCGTGCCCGCTGTGGTTGGCCTGGAGAATGCGGTCATCGAGGTGATGGCGCTCGCGCCCGCCATTCTCGATGGCTACTCCGGCAAGCTGATCCTCAACCCCACGCCCGAAACCCTCGAGCATTACCTCCAACTCAGCGTCGCCAAAGCCAAGGTCCGCAGCGCGCTCGAGGCAACCCGCGGGGCCGCCACCGAGACCGTCGATGGCCGGGCGCTGATGGTTTCCGCCAATATCGAGATTGTCGATGAGCTGCCGCTAGTGAAACGCAGCGGAGCCAAGGGGATCGGCCTCTACCGGACCGAATTCCTGCTCCTCAATGGCGAGGAAATGCCCGACGAAACCCGCCAGGTTGAAATCTACTCCAGGCTCGCCCGTGAAATGGCCCCCCACACCGTGATCATCCGGACCCTGGATGCCGGGGGCGACAAGCTGCCGGTCGAGCCGCTCACCGACCCGGAGCCCAACCCGTTTCTCGGCTGGCGCGGGATTCGCGTTTCACTGGCCCGCCCGGCGATGTTCCGCGAACAAATCCGCGCGATCCTGCGGGCCAGCGCCGCGGGCAAGGTCGCGGTGATGTTTCCCATGATCTCGGGCCTCTCCGAAGTCTGGCGCTGCAAGGAAATGGTCCGCCGCTGCATGGACGAGTTCGACAAGGACGGCACCCCGTTCGACCGCGACCTGCCCGTCGGCATCATGATCGAGGTGCCCGCCGCCGCCCTCTGCGCCGACCAACTCGCCCCCGAGGTCGATTTCTTCTCAATCGGCACCAACGACCTCATCCAATACACCCTCGCGGTGGACCGCGTGAACCCCTACGTCGCCGATCTCTATCGGCCAACCCACCCGGCTGTCATCCGGCTCATCAAACGCACCGTCGATGCCGCCACCAACCACGGCATCTGGACCGGCGTCTGCGGCGAAATGGCCGCCGACATCCGCCTCACCCCGCTGCTCATCGGCCTGGGCGTCGAGGAATTGTCCGTCGGCCCGCAACTCGTCGCCAGCGTTGGCCACGCCGTCCGCTCACTGAGTTACGCCGAGTGCGCCGCCATGTCCGATGACGCCCTCCGCCACAACCGCAGCCAAGGCATCCTCGACCTTTCGCTCGACCTCGCGCGCAAGCACTACGGCGAACTGCTGGATTGAGCGCACCTCCCGCGTGGCGGCGGCCGCCCGCAATGAGCAAGGTCCCCGCCGCGCAGTGTCCAAGGGGTCTGTCCCTTTCCAGTCCAAGGGGTCTGTCCCTTAGTCCCAAGGGGTCTGTCCCTTTCCAGTCCCAAGGGGTCTGTCCCTTTCTGTCCGATGGGACCTGATCGAGCGTGATTTCACCCCAGCGGCTCACTGCGGCGGGTGCGTTGGTCAAAGAGCACGGTTTCGCGATAGCCGGCGGCTTTGGCCAGGGCGATGGCGCGGGCGTAATCGCGGCCGATTTCTTCCGGGGCGTGGGCGTCTGAGGAAATCACCAGCGGAACTCCGGCGGCACACGCGAGCTCAAGGAAGCCGCGCGCGGGGTAGGCCTCGGCGCACGGCTTGTGCCAACCGGCGGTGTTGAGTTCAATCACGCAGCCGGCAGCCGCGATGGCGTCCACCGCAGGCTCATAATACCGGGCCAGGTCACCCTCGGGGGTGAAAGCAAACTTTTTCACCAAATCCGGGTGGCCCATGATGTCGAACAGCCCGCTTTCGGCCATCCTGGCGTAGGTTTGCCAATAATGGGTCCAGACTGCGGCCACGTCGCTCTGCGCCCAGCGCCCGAGCCACTTGGGATTGTCGAAATCCCAGTCGCCCAGGTAGTGGACCGACCCGATCAGGTAGTCCCAGTCGTGGCGCGACGCGAGATCGGCGATCCACGGCTCGCAGCCCTCCAACCAGTCGCACTCGAGCCCGCAGCGCACCGGGATGCGCCCGGCGGCGTGCTTGCGGGCTCGCTCGATCCAGCGGAAATACTCCGGCAGATCGGCCTCCAGCATCCGCCAGTCGTCGAACGGTTCGGGCATTTGCGGCGCGTGATCGGAAATCCCGTATTCGGTCAATCCCGCCGCCAGGGCGGCATCCACGTAGGCTTCAGGCTCCCCGACGGCATGGAGGCAAAGGGGCGTGTGGGTGTGGTAATTGGCGGGCATAAAACTCGGAAGGAATCGGATTGAACGGCGCAGACATTGCAGCCTAGAGTGCCCCCGCAGTGCAAGCCCCGCCGCATCCATGTCCGATCTTCCCCCAGAGCCAAAGTCCGGCAACAACGTCATCCGCCACCTCCTCGAACAACTCCGCCGCCATCCAAAGCGCGTGGTTTTCACCGAAGGAGAGGATATCCGCGTCATTCAAGCCGCGGCCCTGCTGGTGCGCGAAGAGGTGGTCGCTCCGATCCTTCTGGGCAACCGCGAACGCATCCGCGCCCTCGCCGCCGAACATTCGGTCCCTCTGACCTTCATCCATATCATCGATCCGCCGCTCTCCACCGACTTCCAATTGTTCTGCCAGCGGGTTGAAAACATGGCCCGCTACCGGACCATGGACTTGGGTAAACCCGAGGAAATCGTCGCCCGCCCGCACTATTTCGGCGCTCTGATGGTGCAATACGGCCAGGCCGACGCCATCATCGGCGGCAACCAGGCACTGCCCACCGCCTATTTGCGCGCCCTGCTTCACACCATCAAACCGCTGCCCAGCGTGCCGAAAATCTTCGGCGTCTCGATCCTCGTCGGTCCCCACCTCAAGAACCTCGGGAGCTCAGGCATCCTGCTGCTGGCCGATTGCGGCCTCATCCCCAATCCCGACGTCAGCGAACTGGCCGCCATCGCCCTGGAAACCGGCAAACTCGCCCTCCATTTTCTCGGCCGCAAGCCGCTGGTGGCCATGCTCAGCCACTCGACCAAAGGCAGCGCCAACACCGCCGATGCCCAGCGAATGGCCGCCGCCGCCGCCCTTGCCCAAGCCGAGTCGCTCAAGCAATTCCTCGATATTGACATCGAGGGCGAGCTCACCGCGGATGTCGCGCTCGACCCCGAGGCCGCCGAAACCAAGCTTCCCGGTGCGGAAACCCGCCGCACCGCCGACGTGCTGGTGTTTCCCAACCTCGACGCCGCCCACATTTCACTCAAGCTGCTGCAACATGTCGCCGGGGCCCAATCCTACGGGCAACTCATTCTCGGCTTGTCCCGCCCGGCCGCCCGGGTCCCCCGCACCGTCACCGTGGAATCGCTCGTCGGCACCGCCGCCGCCGTCGCCGTGGAAGCCATCAAATTCCACCAACTCTACCCCGACGGCGAGGTCTGAGCGGAGAAGAGGCGGCAACCTTTCGCTTGCGAAGTGGCCGGGCTGTTGCCGAGTGCAGCAATCCCCGCTGCCACCATGAACCCTCGCCAACATCTTCGGCATGCCGGGCATCGGCCGCTTCTTCGCCCTGCCCAAAATGAAAAAATACGCCCATCCGATCATCCTGGGCGACGATGAGCCGCTCATCGCCCGCTTCCCGCAACAACCCGGCAAAGTCACCGTGCTCGCCCTCGCCGACGGCAAACTCCAGGCCCTCACCTACTGGACACCCGGAACCGACGACCTGGCAGGCTGTCTGAAGTGAGCGATTCGCTCCCCCTCAGCCCGGATAGTCGCCGGTGATATAGCCCTGCAACTGCAGGATCGTGTGGCGCTGCGAGTGCATCACCCAGCTGACCAGGTCGCCGATGGATATCAGCCCGACCAAATGGCCGTCATCCACCACCGGCAAGTGACGGATCCGGTGCGACGTCATCAACTGCATGCATTTTTCGATGCCGTCGACGCTCTGCACCGTGATCGCCGGGCGCGCCAGGATATCTCCCACCATGGTCTCGCGCGACGTGCGGCCTTCCAGCACGACCTTGCGGCTGTAATCGCGCTCCGAAATCACGCCGATCACCTCGTCACCCTCGACCACCACGAGCGCGCCGATGTTTTTTTCGCCCATCAGGCGCAGTGCCTCGTAAACCGTGTGCTGCGGTGCCGTCGTCCAGACCTCGCCGCCCTTGCTTTGCAGGATGTCCCGCACTGTGCCGTGAATTTCCATAGGGGTTGTTCTTTCAAATGCTGCCTGAACCCTGCCCCTTTCCTAGCGGATCGTCAAGATCCGAACCGACCTGGATAAAATCTATCACGCCGACGGCGATTCGGCCGCTTCCTTCTTGCCGGATGGCTGCCCACCCTGTCTGAATAGCTGCTGTGCAAACCTACCTCGATTTGATGCGCGATGTGCTCACCCACGGCGAACGGCGCGCCGACCGCACCGGCACGGGAACCCTCTCGCTCTTCGGACGCCAGACCCGCTATGACCTGCGCGACGGCTTCCCCTGCCTCACCACCAAAAAACTCCACCTCCGCTCGATCATCCACGAGCTGCTGTGGTTCCTGCGCGGCGACACCAACACCCGCTACCTCAAGGACCACGGCGTAACCATCTGGGACGACTGGGCCGACGAGCAAGGCGAGCTCGGCCCGGTCTACGGCAAGCAATGGCGCGCCTGGCCCACTCCCGACGGCCGCTCAATCGACCAAATCCACCTGCTGATCGACGGATTGTTAGGCAACCCGTCGTCGCGGCGGCACATCGTCTCCGCCTGGAACGTCGGCCAGATCCACCAGATGGCGCTGCCGCCCTGCCACCTGTTGTTCCAATTCTACGTCCACGAGCCTCGCGATGGCGGCCGCCCCGGGCTGTCGTGCCAGCTCTATCAGCGCAGCGCCGACTTGTTCCTCGGCGTGCCCTTCAACATCGCATCCTACGCCCTGCTCACCCGCCTCATCGCCCACGTCTGCAACTACGAGGCGCGCGACTTCGTCCACACCTTCGGCGACGTCCACCTCTACACCAACCACCTCCTCCAGGCCGAGCAGCAACTCGCCCGCGAGCCCAGGGCGCTGCCGACACTCTGGATCAACCCGCAAGTCACGGACATTGACGGCTTCACCATCGAGGATATCCGCTTGGAGAATTACGACCCGCATCCGCACATCAAGGCCGCGGTTTCCGTCTGAGGAACGCGCCGGTGGCCAGAAACCTCAGCGTGGCGGCAATGACCTGCCGGTTCTTCATTAGAAACGGGTGGGTCGCATGAACCACCAGATGGTCGCGCATGCCCGCTACCCGGGTGCTGGCCACCGAAACCTTCCCGTCATCACTGCCGGGAATCAGCCAGCTGTTGATCCAATTGATGGACCGGTCCCCGGCAATCACGCCCAATTCAAAGCTGACCGGCCCCAGCCGGCGCGGCACCGAGTCGCGGTCCGTGCCCAACTCGCCGCCCGCCGGGCCATTGATGACTTGGAAAATCCGCCAATTTTTCAAATGGTCGACCACCTCGCTGCCCTGGTTGGGCGGACCTAACATAACCACCCGCCCCAGCCGCGGCTCGCGGTGGCGCGCGAAATAACTCCTAACAAGGATGCCGCCCAGCGAGTGGGTGACGAAGTGGACGCGCTGGCAGCCCGCCAGCCGGGCACTGCGCAAGGCCGCTCCGATGGCGTCCTCGCTCAAAACCGCGACCCCGGCACCGCGCGACGGGTAATCGACATTCTCGACCGCATAGCCGGCTGCGGCCAGCGCGGCGGCCAGCGGACGCATGCTCGCGCTCGACCGGCACAGCCCGTGCAGCACCACCACCCCCTCCATGGCCAATGCCTGCGCGGACCACATGACTGCTAGAACGATGACGATCCGCGTGCGCACGGCGTTTTTCTGGCAGGTCCGCAGGATGAACCACAAAGATTGGAGACGCTTGGATTACC
>JBAXBG010000086.1:0-14958 GCA_037142115.1 Verrucomicrobiota bacterium
GAGATGCTCTATCAACGCGGCAGCCTCGATTCCTCGCTGCCCTTCGCCGAGCTCAAGGCGCGCTCCCACATCAACGAGCGGGCCAGGGCCGCCGACGCCGCGCCGGATTTTTCCGAGCGCATCCGTGCCGGACTGCCGGGGATGGCGCCGACCAAGTGAAGCCATCCGCCCATGAGAACCGTTCTGTCCGCCGTGTGGGTCTGTCTGCTGGTGACGGGCGCGTGCCTGCTGCCGGCGCGGGCCGCGGAGCCTGACCGCGCCGCGTTCGCCCGCGCCATGGGCGCCGTGTGGAAGGGCATGAGCGCCGAGGAGGCCGTGCATTTGTTAGGCAAGCCCGCCGACATCCGCACGCAATTCGATCCCGGCGGGATTGCAGCAGCCCGCACCACCGAGATCTGGGGTTACGGGACGGCCGGGCACCTGACGTTTCCGGCGCTGGGTTGCCTCTATATCCAGGAGGGCGCGGTGCAGTATGTTTGTGGCGGCAAGGGGACTGCGCCCGCGGCCACGATGTTCGGCGAAGGGGAGTTGGCGGCGCTCCTGCGCCTGCTGGATGCCACCACGCACGAGGGCGGCCGCAATCCGCTGGCTTACATCAGGATCGTCAACACGCTGCAGCCTCTCGGCAAGGACAAGGCGCTGGCCGCCATCGACGAATATCTCCGCGTGTCGTCGGAGATCTTCAGTGACCGCATTCCGCTTTTTTTGGTGCTGCGGCTGTTGTTTGAAGTGCCGGCGGATCCCGGCTTTATGCCGCGCATGAGGGTGGGCGCGCCCTCGGTGGCTGAGCCCAAGGATCCCAAGTTCCTGCCGCGGTTCCCGTGGGTTCTGTTGGATGACGTCCCCCTCAATCTCGTCAACGGCTATATGCTTGCCGGGCTCCGTCAACCGGTCGCCGAGCATGTGGAATATTTCAGAAAGAACGGCAAGTTGCGCGAGCATCCGCTGCGGCCTTCCAACAACCCGCTGCGCGTGCTGGACAATCTGGAGCATTCCCCGCAATGGATCTACCGGGATCTGCCGGGCAGTCCAGGCTATCAATGGGCCAAAGGCCTGCTCGCCGAGCAGTTGCTGCGCCTGATCGACACCGTCTATCGGATTGAGCCGGATCAGCACGGGCACAGGCTGCCGCACGAGCATTTCGACGCGCAGCGCTGGGACCGGGCCGTGCGGGAGGTCGCCGCGCTGGACATCCGCTGGGACGCGGCGAAGAACCGCTATGGGTTTGCCGACGGCACCGCGCTGCCCGAAGTTAGCAAACCCATCCACAGGCGCCAGATGTGGGAAGTTCCCGGGCTTGGGCGCCACGCGAACTTGATTTGCGAGCGACTCAACAACGATTACGTCTTGCTGCGGCTGGAACGCTCCGCACCGCCGGGAGTTGCGGTGCCGCAATCCCGCATGCGGGTCTATCGGACGGGAGGGGATCCGCCCTTGGCCGAATATCCGATCCCCTATTCCGACGGCGGCAGTTCTGTTTTTTGCCAAACCAGCCAGGATGTGCGGCTTGCTGCCGGGGAAAGCCTCCAGGCCGAAATGATCACCGGCGGGGAAATCACGCGCAGCCCGGTGATGACCCCGTGAAGACTCCTGGTTTTTCGCGAGTCTGGAGACTCGCGGTCCGCCACCCGGTCCGCCGCCCGGTCCGTTAGGCGGCGTCCTGGTCGGCACGCTTGCGCCGGATGCTCGGCGCTCGTTCGCCGAGCACGACCTGGCGGTTGATGGTGACGGCTTCGATGTCGTCGCGCGACGGGATGTCGAACATGACTTCGAGCATCATGCGTTCGAAGATCGAGCGCAGGGCGCGGGCGCCGGTGCCGCGGCGCACGGCCTCTTCGGCCAGCGCGCGCAGGGCGTCGCGGGTGACGCGCAGCTTGACGCCGTTCATCGCGAGTTGTTTGCCGTATTGTTTGACCAGGGCGTTTTTCGGTTCGGTGAGGATCGACATCAGCTCGTCCTCGGTGAGCTTGCGCAACGACGAGATGACGGGCAGGCGGCCGATGAATTCCGGGATCAGGCCGAAGTGCAACAGGTCTTCGGGTTGGACCCGTTCGAGCACGTTGATCGCCGGGTCATCGAGGTTTTCCTTGTGAGCGCCGGCATGGAAGCCGAGCGTGTTGCTGCCCAGGCGGCGGCGGACCAGGTCCTCCAAGCCGATGAATGCGCCGCCGACGATGAACAGGATTTTCTCGGTGTTGACCTGGATGTATTCCTGTTGCGGGTGCTTGCGGCCTCCCTGGGGCGGAACGTTGCACACCGTGCCTTCGAGGATCTTGAGCAGCGCTTGTTGCACGCCCTCGCCCGACACGTCGCGGGTGATCGAGACGTTCTCAGTCTTGCGGCCGATCTTGTCGATTTCATCCACATAGATGATGCCGCGCTCGGCGCGCGCCACGTCGAAATCGGCGGCCTGCAGCAGCCGCAAAATGATGTTCTCCACGTCCTCGCCGACGTAGCCCGCTTCAGTGAGGGTGGTGGCGTCGACGATGCAAAACGGCACGTCGAGCACGCGCGCCAGGGTGCGGGCCAGCAGGGTCTTGCCCGAGCCGGTCGGACCTAACAGCATGACGTTGGATTTCTCGATCTCCACATCCTTGAATTCCTCGTCGAACTTGGTCTGGTCCTGGCGGAGGCGCTGATAGTGGTTATAGACGGCCACCGAGAGGACCTTTTTGGCGTTCTCCTGGCCGATGACGAATTCATTGAGCTTGGCCAGGATGGTCGCGGGCAAGGGGATTTTGAAGCCGGGTTTTTCGGCCGGGGTTTTGCCTTTGGCGGGCGAGCCGCCGAGTTCCTTTTCCAGGATGTTCGAGCACACCTCGATGCACTCGTTGCAGATGTAAACGCCGGGGCCGGCGATGAGTTTTTTGACCTCCGAGTGGCTCTTGCCGCAGAAGGAGCACATCGTCAGGTTGGAAGCGCGGGCCATGGCTGTGTGGAATTGAGTGCTGGGAAAAGGCGATCAGCCTTCGGTTTTGTCGGTGTCGGCCAGAGCGGCGACAGCCTCCGGGAGTTGCTTGCGGCTTTCGAGAACCTTGTCCACCAAGCCGTAGGCCACGGATTCTTCGGCGGTCATGTAGTTGTCCCGGTCCGAGTCGTGTTCGACCAACTCGATGGACTTGCCGGTGTGTTTGGCGAGGATGCCGTTGAGGCGCTTCTTGAGGGTGAACATGAAGCCGATGGTGCGCTCGATGTCGGAGGCGGTGCCTTGCGCGCCGCCGGAAACCTGATGGATCATCACATGCGAGTTGGGCAGGCAGTAGCGCTTGCCGTGGGTGCCGGCGGTGAGCAGCACCGAGCCCATGGAGGCGGCGATGCCGATGCAGTAGGTGTTCACGTCGCAGGTGAGGAACTGCATCGTGTCATAAATCGCCAGGCCGGCGGTGACCGAACCGCCCGGGGAGTTGATATAGATGTGGATGTCCTTCTTGGGGTCCTGCATCTGCAGGAACAACAACTGCGCGATGACCGAGTTGGCCACGAAATCGTCGATGGGCGTGCCGATGAAGATGATGCGGTCCTTGAGCAGGCGCGAGTAGATGTCGAACGAGCGCTCGCCGCGGCCGTCCTGTTCGATGACGATCGGGACGTAATAACTGTTGCGGGGGCTGGGGGAAGTCATGGAGGTGACGGTCATGTTAGTCTTGTTCGGTGAGGGCGATTTCCGCTTGTTCGACAACCTCCGCGTGCTCGACGAGGAAGTCAATGGCCTTGCCAATGGTGATCGAGCTGCGGATCGAGGGCAGGCGCCCGGCGCGCTGCATGTCCTTGATGAATTTCTTGGGGGCCACCTTGCGCGACTGGGCGATTTGGGCCAGGTGGTTGACCAGTTCGGCGTCGGAGACGAGGATGTTTTCGACGCGGGCGATTTCCTGGAGGATGAAATTGGTGCGGAGATTGGTGACCGCCTGCTGGCCGGCGTTGGAGAAGATTTCGGATTGTTGGGATTCGATTTCGTGCTCGCTCATGCCGGCTTGGACGCCGCGTTTGACCATGGCATCGGCCTGGCTTTGGGTTTCCTGGGTGACGAGTTCCTCGGGCAGTTCGAAATCGACCAAGGTGTTGAAATGGGCGACGATTTGGTTGACTTTCATGTCGTCGATCTTGCGCTTGCGCTCGAGCTGCATGTTGTCGCGGATGATGTCGCGGATATCGGCGAGGGTCTTGCCGGGGGCGAGGCGGTTGGCGAGTTCGTCGTCGAGGGCCGGCAGGATCGAATCCTTGAGTTCCTTGAGCGTGGTGGTGAACACCAGTTCGCGGGTCTGGAGATCCGCGACCGGAAAATCCTCGGGCAGGGTGAGGGTGATTTCCTTGGTATCGCCGGGGTTCATGCCGACGAGTTGCGCGGCGAACCCGGGCAGGAAGGCTTTTTCGTCCAAGCGGACCCAGAACCCTTCTCGTCCCGAGAGATAGCCGGCCGGCTTGCCGAGGAATTCTTCGGTCGGCTTGCCCTCCACCGTCGAGGAGTAGTCGATGACGGCAAAATCCGCCATTGCCGCCGGGCGGCCTTCGATGTCCGAGAATTCGGCAAAGCGTTCCTGGAGCGACGTGAGTTGCGCCTGGATTTCCTCGTCCGGCACGGCCTGCGGCGGCACGGTGACGGTGACGCCCTTGTATTCCGGCAGTTGGACTTCCGGGGCGAGGGTGAGCTTGGCGTCGAACGTGAGGCCGCCATCCGCCAGGGTGGTGAGGTTTTCGGGGTTGCCGAAGTCGAGCACCTTGAGGTCTTCCTGCTGGAGCGCGGTGTCGTAGGCCTCGTTGACGAGTTTGTCGTGGAGTTCTTCGGTGATTTCCTTGTCGAAGCGCTTTT
This sequence comes from Verrucomicrobiota bacterium, assembly GCA_037142115.1. Classification (GTDB taxonomy): domain Bacteria; phylum Verrucomicrobiota; class Verrucomicrobiia; order Verrucomicrobiales; family Akkermansiaceae; genus Luteolibacter. The sequence continues at coordinate 4,811 of JBAXBG010000086.1, forward strand.
CGATGACCGCGCGCGGGGCCTTGCCGGGGCGGAAGCCGGGCAGGCGGGCCTTGCTGCTGAAGTTGCGGACGATTTGATCGCGCACGCCACGGACTTTGTCCGCGGGGATTTCAACACGCAGGGTGGCGACACATTTGGGCAGCTTCTCGACAACAATGTTCATAATAGGACCGACGTCAGTGACGGGGCGGGGAACCTAGGGGATGGGAGCGCGGTTTGTCAAACCGGGTGTTCAAAAAGCGCACCCTCGCCGCGTGTTTGGCAAAATATGCGAGATTCCGGCGGGCTGGCCGAATGGTGGCGAGGTCAGAGGTCAGGTGTGAGGCTCTCTTTCTGTTCTCTCGCATCAGAACCCGGCGTGACCGGGTGTGGAAAGGCAAGTCACTGCCAAAAACTCACCGCCGAGTTGCACGGGTCGCAAAGGAACGCAGAGTCATGGACTACTCAGGTGAACAGAAATCATCCTTTGCGTGACTCTGCGACCTCTGCGGCTTTGCGGTAAATCCGGATGTTACTCGGGAGCTCCTCAATGGAGTCGTCTTAACTCGTGGTGATCAGCCGGCAGCAGGGTCGGTTGGCGAGATTTCAATCCCAAGGAGGCAGACGTCGTCATCGAAGTGGCGGATGGCGGAGAAAGCCAGCACGCTGGTGAGGATCGCGTCGAGGACTTCGTGGATCGATTGGTCGGAACTGCGGGCGATAAGCGCCATCAGGCGCTGCCCGAAGAACGGCTCGCCCTGGGGGTTTTCCGCCTCGATCACCCCGTCGGTGAAAAGGATCATGCGCTGCACGGCGGTCAAGGGCATCACCGTGGTTGGAAATTCGGCTCCGCTGATGAGGCCCAGCCCCGGGCCTTTTTCATGGCGCTCGGTGGCGAGTTGGCAGACCCCGTCGGGGCCGTCGATGATCGGACCGGGGTGGCCGGCACAGGCGTAACTGAAGGTGGCGGAGGAGAGGTCGATCACGCAGTAGAAGGCGGTGGCGAACATGGTGGCCCCGGCGCGCTCGAGGATGGCGGTCAGACCGTCGTTGAGGCCCAGCAGGAAGGCCCCGGGCTCGGCGGCCTGCGAGCGTTGTTTTTCCAGCAGACCGCGGAGCATGGCGACAATCAGGGCGGATCGGACGCCATGGCCCATGACGTCGCAGATCAGGAAGCCGACGCAGTCGTCGCGGACATGGATGATCTCGAAGAAATCCCCGGCGAGGCCGGTGATCGGAATGTAGCGCGAGGCGAAGCTGACGTGGTAGAGTGGGTTGGACACCGGCGGGAAGTGGCTGCTGCTGAGAGCCTGCTGGATTTCGCGCGCGAGCTGGAGCTCTTCCTCGTAGGCCTGGTTTTTCAATTGGAGTTGGCGGGCGAGGTGGATCGCCTCGCGCTGGGTCTTGACCAATTTGGTGACATCGCTGGACACGCCGAAGGTGCCTTTGATCTGGCCGTGGCGGTCGCGCCACGGGAATTTCGAGGTGAGGACCCAGGTTTCATCGCCTTGGCGCCAGGTTTCGCGCTCGATTTGGCCGGTGATGGGTTGGCCGGTCTGGATGATGCGCATCTCATCTTGCTCGGCGGGTTGCCAATGTTCCTCGGCGAAGAAATCGCGGTCGTGCTTGCCGATGAGGTCGGTGTCTTCGGCGAGCCCCATCCACGCGGCCATGCCTTTGTTGACCATGACAAAGTGGGACGCGAGATCCTTGAAGTAGACCTGAACCGGGATGTGATCGAGCAACTGGCGCAGCAGGAACCGTTCGTCTTCGACCTGGGCCTCGGCGTTCTTGCGGCGGCTGATGTCGATCATCGCGCCCGCGATGCGATAGGCCTTGCCGTCGCGGGCGCGAACCACCGTGCCGCAGATGCTCAACCAGCGCCAGTCGCCGCCGCCGGTCTGGACGCGCGCGTCCACGGTGAGGATTTCCGGACCACTATCCTCCAGGGCCCGGGCGAGGGTCCGCTCAAAGGTCGGACGATCGTCCGGGTGGATGCAAGTGTGGGGCGGCAGAAACAAGTTCGGCGCGTGGTGGGTGCCGCATTCGAGGAATTCGAGGATGCGCCGCGAGTAGTAGATGTCGTCGCGCTCGATCCACCAATCCCAGATCCCTTCGTTGGACGCCTTGAGCGCCAGTTCGAGACGCTCGAGTTTGACGGCTTGCCGGTCCTGAAACGCATTCCGTTCATCATTCATTCCAGCGCAAGCTTGGCGGTGATGAGGTGGTGCCGCAAGAACGAGTTGGAATTTTTCAGGCGAACCTTGCCGGCCGGGCCAGGGGATGCTTGCCTTCAAGCCGTGCGATGCCCTGCGGGAACACAGCTGCTCAAAGGGGTTTCCCGCTCGTTTTACCTGACGTTGCGGCTTCTGCCCGCGCCGATGCGCGGCGCGGCAAGCCTGGCGTATTTGTTAGCCCGGACCAGCGACACCCTCGCCGATACTTCCGCCGCGCCGCCGGCGCTCGCCGCGAAATGGCTGGATTGCTTCGGCCAGGCGGTCGCGGGCGCGGCTTTGTTGCCGCGTTGGCCGGGCGCGTTGTTGAATGCAATCCAGGATCCGCGGGAGCGTGGGTTGTTGGATGAGGCGGACGCGCTGTTCCGCTGGTTAGACCGCTTGCCGGCGGGTGAAGTGGCGTTGGTGCGCGAGGTGCTGGCCATCATCATCGCCGGCCAACAACTCGATCTGCAACGCTTCGCCGACGCGACGCGCGCGCGGCCGGTGGCGCTGGCCGATGCCGAGGCCTTGGAAGACTACGCTTGGCGCGTCGCAGGCTGCGTCGGCGCGTTCTGGACAAAACTCGGCGTGCTGACTCTGGGCGAGCGGTTTTCCACCGCGCCCGCGCCCTGGCTGCTGGAGCGCGGGATCTCGTTCGGCAAGGGCCTCCAGCTGGTCAACATCCTGCGCGACCTGCCGGCCGATCTCGCCACCGGCCGCTGCTATCTGCCGGTGGCCGACCCGCTGGACACGCCGACTTTGTTAGACGCGCACCAGGCGTGGCTGGAGCGCGCGCAGGCCTGGGTGGGCGAGGGCTTCGCCTATGCCGCCACGCTGCCTTGCCGGCGGCTGCGGGCGGCCACCGTGCTGCCCGCCTTGCTCGCCCGCGAAACGCTCGCGCGCCTGCAAGGAGCCACCTGGCATGACCTGCAGGCGCGGGTCAAGGTGCCGCGGTCGCGGGTCTATCTGGCGCTGGTCCGCGCGCTGGCGGGACCGGGGACCGGGTTGATCTCAGTGGTACTTTGAACTCGTGAGACTTAGGAAATGGCGGCGGGACGCCGCCATCACGGCCTGCCGCGGGACGCGGCAGCCACGCGGATAGATCACAATTCGCCGGCGATGAGGTCGTCGAAGGTCTGGCGCCGGCGCACGACAGTGGCGGTGGATCCGTGGACCAGGATCTCGGCGGGCAGCGGTCGCGAGTTGTAGTTGGAGGCCATGGTGAAACCGTAGGCCCCGGCCGACATCAGCGCGACCGTGTCGCCGGGCTGAATGTCGGGCAGCAGCCGGTTCTGGCAGAAGAAGTCGCCGCTCTCACAGATCGGGCCGACGACATCGACGGTCACCAGCTTGGCGGTGGTGGGTTGTTGGAGCGGGACGATTTCATGATAGCCCTCATAGAGCGCGGGGCGGATCAGGTCGTTCATGCCCGCATCGACGATCTTGAAGGTTTTGGCGGAGCCTTTTTTCTGATAGATGCAGCGGGTCAGCAGGACCCCGGCATTGCCGGCGATGAGGCGGCCGGGTTCGACCAGGATTTTCAGGCCGAGATCCTTGAGCCGGGGCACCAGTTGCGCGCCGTAGCGCGGGATGGTCAGCGGGCGCTCGTCCTCGGGGAGTTTTTCCCACCAGTCGGCCACGCCCGATTCCAACGATTCTTTATAGATGATGCCGATGCCGCCGCCGATCGACCAGAACTCGATGCCGTGGCGTTGCTTGAGGAGCAGGGCGAGCGGGGCGACTTTTTCCACCGCCTCGATGAAGGGGTCGATTGACGTGAGTTGCGAGCCGATGTGCATTTGCAGGCCGCGCAGCCGGAGGTGAGGCAGTTCAGCGGCGGCCATCTCGTAGAGCGCGGCGATGGCGGTGATATCGACGCCGAACTTGTTTTCGGACTTGCCGGTGGAGATGTACTTGTGGGTTTTGGCGTCGACGTTCGGGTTGACGCGCACGGCGACGGGGGCGGTGGTGCCGAGTTCGCCGGCCACTTGGTTGATGAAGCGCAGTTCGTCCTCGCTCTCGACGTTGAACGAATAGATCCCTTGTTCCAGGGCGTAGAGGATTTCCTGGCGGGTTTTGCCAACCCCGGCGAAGGTGCAATGGGCGGGGTCTCCGCCAGCTTGGATCACCCGGAACAGTTCGCCGCCCGAAACGATGTCGAAGCTGGCACCGGCCGTGGCCAGCAAGCGCAGCACCGAAAGATTGGAATTGGCTTTCACCGCATACGCCACTTCGTGCTCGACTCCGTCCAGCGCGGCGTCGAGGCGGTGGTAATGGTCGAGAATGGTGGCGGCGGAATAAACATAAAGGGGGGTGCCGTGCTCGGCGGCAAGTGCCGCCAGGTTGACGTCTTCACAATAAAGGGAACCGTTTTTGTAGGAAAATCCGTGCATCGCGGCATTGTAATAAGGTCCAGCACGGCTGGGGTAAAGCGCAGAAGCGGGGGGTGGCGGCAGATCGACAAGCGGACCGCGAGTCTCCCGACTCGCCTGAGGAAGAAAAGTGAATGATTGCGAGTCTTGAGACTCGCGGTCCGAAGATGCGCTCGGAGAGTGGTTCGTCACCACGAGATGGCCACCCGGCCGAAGCGGCAGGTGGCTTCGGTCGTGGACAGCGCGTCCTCCACGATGCAGCGCTCCCATTCCGCGTTGATGGGCGTGACGGTGACCGGGTGGGTGGCTGGCAGCCAGTCCGCCGGATTCAAGTGGCTGGCAAACTCGGGCGTGTAGGTCAGTGGCAGGGGGCCGCCCACCCGCCGCAGGTATTCCATCCGGAGTCGGCGCTTGCCCGCCCCGTCGTCGACCAGTTGGATGGCGGGCAAGCCGGCGGTGGATCCTGCGCCGGGGATGAGTTGCACGGGTAGGCCCGGGAAATGCGGGTCGAGATTGAAGGCGTATTCGAGCATGCTAGGTACCCCGTCGCGGTCCGGGTTGGCGGTGTTGAAGTCGTCAAAGTGGGCGTCGCCGGTGGCCATCAGGTCTTCTTCGATCGCCTCGTTGATCCCGTCGCCATCGGCGTCCTCGGTGCGATCATCGGTGAGTTGCAGCACGAACTCCTGTTCGAGCGTGTTGTTGTGGGAATCCCGGGCCAGTACGCGAATCCACAAGCGGGTGGTCCCGGCATCGTAGTCCGCGGAGAGGCGATCACGAACGATCAAGTGGTTGTCGGCGACCCGAAACCGGGGGTTATCCGGCGCTGCCGAACTCTCAGGCAATTCCAAGGTGCAGGAGTCCCCTGCATTGGGATCAGTTACGCTGATCGTGCCGACCACGGTTTCAGCAGGAGAGTTTTCCGCCAGCGTGGTGGAGCTGAGCCGGATCTCAGTCGGGGCCACTCCATCGGCTGTGTCGAACCAGATCACCTGGGTCAAGGGCCCGTGGTCCGTTTCCACCATGATCCTTACCGCACAGCGTTCCCCGGTCTGCACCGTGCCCGAGATCAGGCCGCTGGCCGGATCGATCGCCAGATCAGCGGGCAGGCCCATGGCCGAAAAGTGGAGTGGGATGGCATTTTGGATCCGTGTCGGTCGCGCCAGGGTTTCGCCGGGCCAACTCCGGACTGACGAGTTTTCTGTGAACGAGGCCCAGCCGGAGTCCTGGCGCAGGGCCAGATTGTGGGATTCTCCACCGACCAGCTGGTGGAGGTGGAGTGCTTCGTGTGGGGTCGCCGTCTGTCTGCCGGTGCTGTCTCCCCATGCCACCATGGTCCCGTCTGCAAACAAGGCCAAACTGTGCGCCCAACCCGCGGCGATGGCGGTCACCGGCCCCAAGCCAGGCGGAATCTGCGCCTGGCCTCGGTGGTTGTAGCCCCATGCCACCACCGTGCCATCGTTTTTCAGGGCCAGCGAATGGTAGGCCCCTGCCGCCACCGCAATCACTCCAGTCAAGCCCTCGGGCACGGCGGTGGCCCCGCCCCAAGCCGAGCCCCAGGCCACCACCGTGCCGTCGCTTTTCACGGCGAGGCTGTGAAAGCCACCGGCCGCGATGGCCACCACGTTGCCGAGCCCTGCTGGAACTGTGGCTTGCCCGTAGGCATCGTATCCCCACGCCTCGACGGTGCCGTCGCACCTCAGTGCCAGGCTGTGATAACCACCCGCGGTGATCGCCACCACATTGGCCAATGTTTTTGGCACGGCGGTTTGGCCGCCATCGTTGTTGCCCCACGCGACCACCAGACCGGTGCGGGTGAGCGCCACGCTGTGAAGGACGCCCGCCGCCACTGCAACGCTCGGGGGCAGGTCTGCGGGCAGCGTGCTTTGGCCGTTCCGATCGTCGCCCCACGCGACCACCGAACCGTCACTTTTCAGAGCCAGATTGTGGTTACCGCCTGCTGCCAGGTCCATGACCTCGTCCAAGCCTGCGGGCAATGAAGTCTGCCCGTCATCGTTGCCGCCCCATGCCAGAACGATCGCCCCGACCGGAAATCGATTCGGATCGTCGGGCTGGAATCCGCGCTCGACCTCAAACCCGTCGCCAAAGCCGTCTCCATCCGTGTCGTAAAGCAAATCCGAGGTGTGATAAACGTCCTCCTCGGCAGCCTCGGTCAAACCATCGCCGTCCGCATCCTCCGTCCGGTCGTCCAGCAACGGGATGGTGAGGATTTGTTCGTAGGGATTGAGCGAGGCGTCCCGTGCCCTCACCCGGATGGAAAAGCCAGCTGGGTTTTGCTCGAAATCGCGGGTGATCGGTTGCGCGAGCCGCAACTGGTTGCCTTCGATGCGGAATCGCCAGTTGTCCTGGTCACCGGGTCCATCGACCCATTCGAAGGTGTGGGAGTCTCCCGCATCGGGGTCCACCGCGCTGAGGGTTCCGACCACCACTCCGGGCGCGCTGTTCTCTAACACACCTGGCGCGGTGAGCACCACTGCGGTCGGAGCTTGTCCGTCAGCAATCCCTATCCATACCATTTGGGTCAAGATCCCTTGACTGGTGGCCACCTGAACCCGGATCGAGCCGCGTGTGGCGGTGGTCACGGTGCCGCTGATAAGCCCGCTGAGCGGATCAATGGACAGCCCGGCAGGCAACCCCATCGCGGAAAATACGGGTGCCGCGTCGCCTGGGTTGGCCAACTCGATCGGATAGGAGATCGCCACGCCGGGGTGGGCCACCAGTCGGGAAGGGCTGGTGATGGCTGCCACTCCCGCGTCTGGGCGCAACGCAAGGCTGTACTGCAGGCCCGCGGAGATCGAGGTCACGCCTCCCTGCGCCGCAATCGGAACGTCAGTCTGCCCATTGTTATTGAGCCCCCACGCCACGACCGAGCCGTCGGTTTGCAAGGCCAGGCTGTGGAAACCGCCCGCGGCCACCGCGACGACCCCGCTCAAGTCCGCGGGCACCTGCGTCTGGCCGTTCAGATTGTAGCCCCATGCCACGACGGTGCCGTCGTTCTTCAAGGCCAGGCTGTGGAAACGACCGGCGGCAATCGCCACCACATCCGTCAGTCCGACCGGAGTCGAGGCGTCCTCCCAATCGGTTCCATTGAAGGTGCGGCCCCACGCCACGACCGAGCCATCGCTTTTGAGGGCCAGGCTGGAGAAGCCGCCTGCGGCAATCGCGACCACGTCATGGAGTCCGGGTGGGGGTGCCACCCCAGTGTCGAGCGGGATGGATCCCCATGCCACTACCGTTCCATCGCGCTTCAAGGCCAAGCAGTGAGTCCGGCCTGCGGCGATGGCAACGACCTGATCCAATCCCGCCGGCACGGCGATCTGCTCCTGATCATAGCCCCAAGCGGTGACGGTGCCATCGGCTTTCAGTGCCAGGCTGTAGGCGGAATCCTCATGCCAGCCATCACCCCCCGTTGCGACCGCGATCACCCCGCTAAGGTCAGCTGGCACCGTGGTTTGGCCGTAGGAATTGCTGCCGCCCCAGGCCACGGCCGATCCGTGGGGGGTGAGCGCCAGGCTGTGGTTCTGGCCGGTCGCCAGGGCGACAAACGTTCCCTCCGGTGGCGGTGTGGCGGGTCCATCGCTGGCGATACCCCAGCCAATGATCCAGGGTGGTGGACTGTCGAGAGCATTGGCCCGGGCGGTCCCGGCTGCTGGCACTTGGCTGATAGCGGACAGCCACCACACATTGGCGATGGCTGCGACGAAACCAGTCCATCGAAATGGGGAGAGTACTTGCATCCTGGGGGGGGGGATACCCGATGCGTGAACAGCGGGTTTGGCACCCTACAAACTGCAGGCGCTTGATCACAAGACAAAAAGCACCGGCTGCGCGCCCGATCAGCAGTGAGGGCACATCTCCAGCCAGGGTCGCGCCGACTCCGCGGCACCGCCACGCGAGGTCCAGCGACTCAGCGTTCTAAGTCGGCGCGCAGGGCGCGGTCGTCACATCCACCTCAGATGTTGATCTGGACCATGGCGCGTTTGCGGCGGGCTTCGATCCAGTGCTCGTATTGGGCGGAGGTTTTCTTTTTGCGCACGCGCTCCTCGATCATGTCGCGGACCTTTTCCAGCGGCGGCGACGGGCCGAAGTCGATCTTGATGGGTTTGACCAGGGTGAAGCCCTGCGGATCCATCAACGGTCCAACAATTTTTCCGACGGGTGCCTCGAACAGGATCGCGGCGAATTCGGGTGAGAGGTCGGTGCGCGGGACGTTTTCCTGGAGCCCGCCTTGGGCGGCGAAGGCGTCCTTGGAGTGCTCCTTGGCGAGTTCGGTGAAGTCCTTGCCGGCAGCGAGTTGTTTGGCCAGGTTCTCACAGACCGCGAGTTGGGCTTCGGCGGTGGCTTGCGGCTGTTGCGCGTCGGCGGCCGGGATGAAGAGCTTGCGGAATGAAATCACATCCTTGGTGACGTCGCGCAGGGTGAGTTTCACCTCGTCGTATTCCCTCTGGATTTCGTTGGGCAGCGGCGGCGGAGCGTCGGAAAACTGCTGGGCGCGCATCGCCTGCACGATCATTTTTTCGCGGGTCATGGTGCGGTAGCCTTCCATGGTCAGGCGGCTGCGCTTGAGTTCCTCGCGGAACTTGACCTCATCGCCGTTGTAGAGTTCGCGCATCTGGCGTTTGATTTCCTCGTCAATGATGAAGGGCTTGATGCTGGCACCCACCTGCTTGAACTCGTCGAGGATGATTTGCCGGTCTACCAGTTCCTGGATGATCTTGGCTTTGATTTCCTTGAACTGGCTCTCGAACTGGGGCCCGCGGCGCGGAAATTGGGCGGCGAGCTGGGCGTACATCGGGGCCAGCATGAACGACACCTGGTTCTTGGTGATGACCCGGCCGTTGACCCGGGCGGCGATTCCGTTGACTTCGACCGGGCCACTCGGGACGGGTGGTGCCGGGCGGGTGGGTGCCAGTCGCGGCGCGGTTTGGGCCTGCAGTCCGGCGGCGGCCAGCACAACAACAAGGACAAGAGCGAGACGCGGTTTCATGGAGGTGGGGTGAGGGTGGGTGCGCAAGGCCGCGCCAGCTAGTGGCGGAGCTTCTCTTTGGTGGGCGCGGATTGCAAGCGGGGAAAGCGGAAACGTGTGGCACGGCTGAGGCCTCGCTGCCTGCGGCGGTTTGAAAAGAAACCAGCGTGTTGCGCCAGAACCCAGCTATTGACAATTCGACTGGGAAGTTTCAATTACTTTGCCATGCTAATCACGCTGGATCGAATGAGCCGGATTGTCGTGCCAAAAGCGAAAAATCGATCTGGATCAACGGAATCAAATCGCGGAAAAAGACCGGCGACCACAGGCTGACCTCACGTGGGTCTTTGAGAAACGGCTCGATGTCCTCCTTGGCCTGATCGAAGCGGATGCTTGCGAACCGCTCCGAGATACGGCTTGAGGGGAAAGCCCGGTTCATGCTGGAACATGCCGATAGCGGTAGCGACCCACGCCAGTGTCAAAATAACCGCGACGCTTGATCGTGGCACAAGCAATCTCTTCAACCCGCTCGGGAATCAGCCCGTGCCATGCCAGCGCCGTTTCAAAACTCACGTAGGACGGCCCATAAATCGCCCC
>JBAXBG010000087.1:0-14951 GCA_037142115.1 Verrucomicrobiota bacterium
CCTCCTCAAACGTGGGGTGAGGCGCATAAGGAGCCGCGACATTCTTGTCGCGTCTTGTCGCGCAGGAGGCGCAGAGGGGGACATGAATGTCCCCCCTCCTCAAACGTGGGGTGAGGCGCATAAGGAGCCGCGACATTCTTGTCGCGTCTGAGGGGGACAAGAATGTCCCCCCTCCTCAGGTGATTCACCGGCATGCACCAGTGAAGTCTCGTGAAAGATGCCCGCCAGCGGCGCGGTATCCACGCTTGATGAAAAACAAGCACAGTCGATGGATGACGGCGTGGATCGCCTTGGGGCTGGCTTCCAGCGCATGCGCGGAAATGAAGGTGTTCGTGGCCGCGGACGCGGCGGCGGGCGGCGACGGCAGCAAGCCGAAGCCCTATCCGTCACTGACCCAGGCGCGCGATGCGGTGCGCGCGGCGCGCAAAAAAGGCACCCTCAAGCGCGGCGAGGGCGTAACGGTCCAGGTCGGGGCGGGGGCCTACAGGCTGGACGCCACTTTTGAGCTCACCGCCGAGGACAGCGGCACGGCTGGCGCGGAGGTGGTGTATCGCGCGGCCAAACACGGCCAGGCCCGGATCCGCGGCGGGATCGCGCTGGAACCCGCCTCGTTCAAGCCCCTGAGCGACGCCGCGGTGCTGGCGCGCTTGGATGAGGCGGTCCGCGGCAAGGTGCTGGTGTGCGATCTGTCAGCACAGCTGCCGGGCGTGTTAGAACCTTTCAAGACCGCCTATCACGGCGCGCCGGCCGGGCCGTGGCTCTATGTCGACGGCCAGCCGATGACTCTCGCGCGCTGGCCCAACATTGACGCCCCGGGAGCCGGGTGGAGCGGGTTTACCAAAGCGGTGGACACCGGACTGCCCGTCGCCGACTCGCCGGATCCCGCGCTGCGGGTGTTGCATCCCGGCTCGTTCGAGTTTAATGACCCGCGCCCGGCGCGCTGGAACCTGCAGGAGGGCGTGTGGTTGCTGGGCTATTGGACCCACGATTGGAGCGACGAGGTGATCCGCGTGGGTGCCTACGACCAGGACAAGAAAGTCATCACGCTGGCGGCACCGCACGGCAACGGGATCATGGGCAAAACCTGGGGCGCGGCCAAGCGCCGGTTCTTCGCGCTGAATTCACTGGAGGAACTGGATGCGCCGGGCGAGTGGTATCTCGACCGGGTCCGCAAGCTGCTGTATTTCTATCCGGCGCAACCGCTGCCAGGTGCCACGATCGTGCTGGCCACCCTGACCCAGCCGCTCGTGAAAATGAACGGTGCGAAATATGTGAAGTGGGTGGACCTGGCATTTGAGTATAGCCATGGCGATGGCCTGGTGGTGAGCAACGCGCAGCATGTCGAGATCGCCGGCTGCGAGGTGGCGAACTTGGCGGGCAGCGGCATCGCGGTGAGCGGCAGCAACAACACGGTGCGCTCGTGCGACGTGTTCAATCTGGGCAAAAGCGGGATTTCCCTTGGCTGCGGTGAGGTAAGCTACGACAGTGTCTCCCTCGACGGCGGTGACCGCAAGACGCTGACCCCCGCCAAGAATTTGGCGGTCAACAACCACATCCATCATTACGGGATCTTCCAGCGCACCTACGCCCCGGGGATCGGGGTGGGCGGCTGTGGCCAGATCGTGCGCAACAACTCGATCCATGACGCGCCGCACAACGCGGTGCTGTATGGTGGCAACGAGCATCTGTTTGAAAACAACGAGGTCTATCGGGTGGTGATGGAGACCGGTGACGCGGGTGCGTTCTACACCGGGCGCGACTGGACCAGCCAGGGCAACGTGCTGCGCCACAACTATATCCACGACCTCGGCGGCGGCGACGCCAAGGAGGCCAACACCATGGGCATGTATTTCGACGACTGCGACTGCGGCGACACCATCGAGGGCAACATCTTCTACCGCGCGGGGCGCGCCATCATGATCGGCGGCGGGCGCGACAACCCGGTGACCAACAATCTGATCATCGACTGCCCGATCGGCCTGCACATCGATTCGCGCGGCATGACCTGGCCGCACTGGAACAACAAGAACGACCCCAGCTGGTGCCTGGAAGAGAAGGCCAAGGCGTTCAATTACACCCAGCCGCCGTGGAGCGTGAAGTATCCGCGGCTGGCGGCGATCATGAACGAGGAGCCGCGCCAGCCGCTCAACAACCCGATCCGGCGCAACGTGTTTGTGGACTGCACCCGCAAGGTTTATGATTTCGACGGCAATGTCATCAAGCTGCTCGACAAGTTCGTGATGGAGGACAATCTGATTGTGGACACGCACGGCGCGCCGGCGGGCAAGGCGGCGGCCAAGGATCCCAAGGGGTGGAGCCGCATTGCCGGCACCAAGGACGAGCCGGTGGTGCTCGGCTTCGCGGATCCGGCGGCGGGGGATTTCACCTTGCGCAAGAACGCACGCCTGCGCAAGGTATTGCCCTCGTTTGAGGCCATCCCGGTGCACGCGATCGGCCTGTTCACCGACGATTTCCGCCGCAAGCTGCCGCCGCATTGAGGCTAACACCCTGGCAAAGTATTGGCTGGTGACGGCCTGCAGGGTTGCTAACGTTCACGGATGCGTGCGCTGTTACTCATCTGGCTCGTGGGTTCCGTCTCCGTCCTGCGCGGTCAGGCGATCCCGGGCTTCAACTACGACGAGGCCAAAGTCGGCACTTTGCCCATCCCCGATCCGCTCACCTGCGACGATGGCAGTCGGGTGGCCACGGCGGAGGAGTGGACGCAGAAGCGCCGGCCCGAGCTGCTGCGGCTCTTTGAGCGCGAAGTCTATGGCAAGACTCCGGCGGCGAAGCTGGCGGACCTGCGCTTCGTCACCCTGGCCGAGGACAAGCACGCGCTGGGCGGCGCGGCCACCCGGCGCGAGGTCACGGTTTATTTCAACGCCAAGGGATCTCCGCGCGCCGAGATCCTGCTGTATCTGCCTAACAAGCCCGCGCGGCCGGTGCCGGTATTCGTCAGCCTGAGCTTCCGCGGCAATCATTCGGTGGCTAACGATCCGGCGATCCGGCTGCCGGCGGGTTGGTTTCCCGACGACGAGCCGGCCGGCTTCGTGGCTCACAAGGCCACCGAACAGTCGCGCGGCTCGGCCGCGCTGCGCTGGCCCATCGCGCAAATCATCGCCCGCGGCTACGGCGTGGCCACGGCCTATTACGGCGATTTTGAACCCGACCACAATGAGGGCATGCCCGACGGCGTGAGGGCGTTGTTTTTGAAGCCCGGGCAGACCGCGCCCGCCGCCGACGAGTGGGGCGCGATCGGCGCGTGGGCGTGGGGACTCAGCCGGATGGCGGACTACCTCGTGACGCTGCCGGCCGTGGATCCTAACAAACTCGCCGTGCTCGGCCACTCGCGGCTGGGCAAGGCCGCGTTGTGGGCCGGGGCGCAGGATCCGCGCTTTGCGCTCGTCATCAGCAATAACTCCGGGGCGGGCGGTGCCGCGCTGAGCAAGCGCGCCTTCGGCGAAACCGCCGCCCGGCTCAACCGCAGCTTCCCCAACTGGTTCTGTGGGAACTTCAACAAGTATTCGGACCACGAGGGGGCGCTGCCCGTGGACCAGCATGAACTCATCGCGCTCATCGCGCCGCGCCCGGTGTATATTGCCAGCGCCACCGAGGATTTGTGGTCCGATCCCACGGGCGAGTTCCTCGGCGGCAAGCTTGCCGAGCCGGTCTATGCCTTGTTCGGCAAAAAGGGCCTGGGTCTCAACGCCCCGCCACCCGCCGACCACAGCGTCGGCGATTTTATCGGCTATCACTCGCGCACCGGCAAACACGACATCCTGATTTTCGACTGGGAACAATATATGAACTTCGCCGACCATCACTGGGGCAAGCCGGAGTGAGGGGATCAAGCGCCCGGGTCATCCGGCGGCTGGGCAGGCTTCCAGGGATGGAGGTAGTGGTGGTGGCCATGCCAGTCGGGCAGGGCGTAGGCCGCGGCGGCGACGGCGGCGATATAAGCCGACGGGATGAGGAGGATGGAGAGTCCGAATGTCCCCAACGCCATCAGCACCGCCACGAAGCCGGTCATGATGTTGCCGGCAATGAGCAGGCTGACGCCAGCCAGGTAATGGTGTTTGTAGAGGTGGCCGAGGCCTGGGAGCAGACTGAGAAGCGCGGCAATCCTGTTGCGATCCTCCGTGGTGATGGCCGGGATGCTTTCATTCATAGGGATTCCTCCTTTGCAGTTGTCACTCTGAAGCAGGAGGGCGGGCGGCCGCAATCAAAATCCACTGGTCTTGGGGCTTTCAAAATCCGCCGGCCGCGCGTAGTTTCGCCCGCGCCGATGATGAAATTCACCCTGCTTGCCAGCTTCCTCGCCAGCCTGTGCCTGTGGGCGCAGGACGCGGAGCGGCCGGAACTGGCGGCCGTGGCGGATCCGGTCCGCCCCGATGACGGGGCGCGGGTGGCGGTGCTCGGCTACCATGATTTGGCCGAGAAGCAGCCGGAAACCGCGATGCGCATCCACACCTCGAAGTTCCGCAAGCAGATGGAAACCCTCCGCCAGCTCGGCATCACGGTGATTTCGTGGGCGGATTTTGTCGCCTGGAAAAATGGCAGCGGCACCATCCCTGAAAAATCGCTGCTGCTGACCTTCGATGACGGCTGGAAATCCGTTTACACCGACGCCCTGCCGATCCTGCGGGAGTTGCACTATCCGTTCACCCTCTATCTCTATAAAAATTACGTCGATGGCGGCGGCAAGGCCCTGACCACGCCGATGATCCGCGAAATGATCGCGGCCGGTGCCACCATCGGCAGCCACTCGGTCAGCCATCCCTATCCGCAGGGTGTGAAAAAAGTCCGCAAGCAAGGCCCGGAGGCGCTCGACGCCTTCCTGCGCTTTGAAATGGGCGAGTCCAAGCACTTCCTGGAATCCAGCTTCGCCGTGCCGGTCACGAGTTATGCCTACCCTGGCGGCTATGTCACCGAGGAGATGCATCCGTTGGCCAAGGAACTCGGATACACCCACTGCGTCACCGTGGTTCCCGGCAAAGTCACCCGCGGCACGCCCGATGCCACCCTGCCCCGCTACATGATTTTCGGCAACAACGACAAGATCTTCGAGGTGGCGACCAGTTTCCGCGACGCCGTCGCTTCTGCCGCCGCCACTACGGGTGCCGCCGGCCTGCCGCAAGCCACCCCCTATCCGGTCGTCCCGGAGCCCGGCGCGGTGATCAACTCGCGCCTGCCGGTCATTACCGCCGATCTATCCAAGGTGGCCAGCCTCGACCCCGCCTCGTTGGTGATGAGGGTCTCCGGCTTCGGCGAAGTGCCGGCCAAATTCACCCCGGAAACCCACCAACTCTCGTGGCGGGTCAACCGCCGCCTGCGCCAGCCGTCCTGCCAGGTGGCGATCCACTGGAAGGACGCCGCCGGCAAAGCCACCGACAACCCGCTGCGCTGGGCGTTCCAAATTGACCGCGAGGCCGCCTATCTGCCGGATGGAGAATGAATAACAGACCCAAGACCCAAGACCCAAGACCCAAGACCCAAGACCCAAGACCCAAGACCCAAGACTTGAAGACTCAAGAAATACACCACCCGTCCCTCGCTGCGTGCTGTTTTTCTTGCGTCTTGTGTCTTGTCGTCTTGAGTCTTCCCGAATCAACTACTAACTGACCACCCGCTTCTCATGTTCTCCTCACTGACCGACAGCCTAGACAAGACCTTCCGCAACCTGCGCGGTGTGGGCCGCATATCCGAGAAAAACATCACCGACGCCCTGCGCGAAATCCGCATCGCCCTGCTGGAAGCCGATGTCGAATTCGGTGTGGCCAAGGATTTCATCGCCAAGGTGAAGGACAAGTCGATGGGCGAGGATGTCCTCAAGTCGATCAAGCCCGGCGAGCAAATCGTCAAGATCTTCCACGACGAGCTGGCGGCGTTGTTAGGCGGCGACCAGGCCCCGCTGGATCTCAACCCGCCCGCCCGGATCCTGATCTGCGGGCTCAACGGCGCGGGCAAGACCACCACCGCCGCCAAGCTGGCCAAACGCCTGCAAAACGACGGCCGCCGCCCGGTGCTCATCCCGTGCGACCTCTATCGGCCGGCCGCCATCGACCAACTCGCGGCGCTGGCCAAGCAAATTGACGTGCCCTGTTACGCGCCGGCCGCCGGCGAAAGCGACGTGGTCAAGGTCGCGCGCGAGGCGCTGGGGTGGGCCGAGCTCCAGCGCGCCACCGTGTTGATTTTCGACACCGCCGGCCGCCAGGAAATCGACGAGCGCCTCATCGCCGAACTCAAGCGCCTGCACGCCTTTGTTCAGCCGAAGGAAACCCTGTTGGTCGCCGATGCCGCCACCGGCCAACAGGCGGTGTCGGTCGCCAAGCACTTCGACGAGGCCGTCGGCATCACCGGCATCATCCTCACCAAACTCGACGGCGACGCCCGCGGCGGTGCCGCCCTGTCGATGCGCGCGGTGACAGGCAAGCCGATCAAGTTCGCCGGCGAGGGCGAAAAACTCGACCAGTTTTTCGAGTTCCATCCCGACCGCATGGCCGACCGGATCCTCGGCATGGGCGACATCGTCGGCATGGTCGAGCAGGTCGCCGGCAAGGTCAACGAGGACGACGCGATGCGCTCGATGAAGCGCATCCAGGAAGGGAAGTTCGATTTCACCGATTTTCTTGACCAGATGAAGATGATCCAGAGTCTCGGGCCGCTTGAGGGGTTGTTAGGGATGCTGCCCGGCTTCAGCAAGATCAAGAAACAACTGCCCGCCGGCGCGTTCGACAGCGGCAAGATCAAGCGCACCGAAGCCATCGTGCTGTCGATGACCCTCGAGGAGCGCCGCCGCCCGGAGATCATCAAGGGGTCGCGCCGCCAGCGCATCGCCGCAGGCTCCGGCACCACCATCCTGGCGGTCAACCAGCTCATCAAACAGTTCAGCGAGATGCGCAAGATGATGAAGTCCCCCGGCAAGATGAAGGACATGATGCGCCAAATGGGCGGCCCCGGCGGCATGAAGGACCTGATGAAGGGCATGGGCGGCAAGTTCCCGTTTTGAGAATGGCCGCTGCAGCTCGAAAGATTCATTTCCAAACTTGGATGGCGGCGGGCAGAATGCCCGCGCCACAGTGGCCCGGGCATTGCCGCTGGCTATCTCCGCTTCGCTCCGGTTCTGCCCGGAGCCTCACCCGCGCAACCCAGACCGATGAACCATAACCTGCCGCTCCCCTGTTATATCTGCGGGCCGACCGCCTCGGGCAAGTCCGCGCTGGCGCTGGAGGTGGCGCAGCGCCTGGACGGCGAGATCGTCAACGCCGACGCGTTCCAGCTCTACCGCGGGCTGGAGATTGTCAGCGCCGCGCCGTCGCTGGAAGAGCGCGGGCAAGTGCCGCACCACCTCTACGGCGTGCTGGATCCAGCCGAGTCCGCCGATGCCGGCAGTTACCTGCGGCTGGCCCAGCCGGTGATCGGGGAGATCCAAAGCCGCGGCAAAACCCCGGTCATCACCGGCGGCTCGGGACTCTATCTGAAATTTCTGACCCACGGGCCCGCTCCGCTGCCCACCGGCGATGCCGCGCTGCGCGCCGCGCTCGACGCCCGCCCGCTGGCCGACCTGGTCGCGCAACTGCAAGCGTTGGACCCGCTGGAGGCCGCCCGCACCGCCTTGCAAAACCGCCGCTTCGTCGCGCGCGCCCTGGAAATCTGCCTGCTCACCGGCGGGCTGGCGTCCGGCCTGCGCGACCAATGGGCCGCCCAGACCCGCGAACTTTCCGCCAGCCTGCGCGGGTATGTGATCCAACGTGCGCGAGACGACCTGCACGCGCGCATCGCCGCGCGCACCCGCGCGATGCTCGACGGCGGGGCGTTAGAAGAAGTCGCCGCCCTGGTCCGGGTCTCCCCGAACTGTGAGAAGGCGATCGGCCTGCGTGAGATCCGCGCGCTGCTCGCCGGTGACATCGACCGCGCCACCTGCGAGGGACTCATCAATGCCGCCACTCGCCAATACGCCAAGCGCCAGGAATCGTGGTTCCGGCGCGAGCAGTGGCTGGAGCCGGTCCATCCAGCCCTGTGAGACCAGTGCTGTTGCCGGCGCTGATGCGCGCCCGCCTCCTGATGGTCAATGAGGACGGCCGCATGCTGAGCGGCAAACCCAGAGGAGCCTGGGAGATTTCCGATCTGGGCGCAAGTGGCTGACGGAGCAAGTCCCATGAGAGCCACAGCCAATTGGGCCAGTGCCGCGCCGCGCAGGAATGAGGTGACAATTTTGTCGCAACAAATCCCTGTGACTGCCGGAGTGAATCGTGGTGATAGGCGTTGAGCAAGCAGCCGCATGAACCCGCCACCACCCACCCGCTGGAATCTCGATCTATCCGACGCAATCCCGCTCATGCGCGGCGGCCCCGGCCACCTGCTCAAAAAGCCTGCCGAGGACTTGCTGCGGCTCACCGCCATGAACCGGTTTCTCGGGCACCTCAATCCGGCGGCGGACGCCTCCACCATTTTCCAACGGGCGATGGATTTGCTGGCGCTGCGCTATCGCGTGGATCATGGGTCCGTGGAGGCCATCCCGGGCACCGGACCGGTCATCGTGGTGGCCAATCATCCATTCGGGGGCGGCGACGCGTTGGTGCTCGCGTACCTGCTGGCCGCGCGCCGCATGGACATGCGGATGCTCGCCAATAGTTTGTTAGGCCGGATGGAGGCGCTGCGGCCGTGGCTCATCGGCGTGGATCCCTTTGGCGCGGGCGACGCCTCGTCGCGCCGCAACATCGGGCCGATGAGGCAAGCCCTGGCCCATCTGCGCAGCGGCGGCTGTCTGGGCATCTTCCCCGCGGGCGAGGTTTCCGCGTTTTCGTCGCAACACGGCACGATCCGTGACAAGCCATGGTCAAAGCACGTGGCGGCGCTGGTTCGCAAGACCGGGGCCACCGTGGTGCCTATCTGTTTCACCGGATCCAACAGCTGGCTTTTCCAAGTGGCGGGTTTGATGCATCCGCTGCTGCGCACGGCGCTCCTGCCACACGAGTTCCTGCGCTGCCAGGGCAAGGAGATCGAGTTGCGCATCGGCACGCCCATGCCCGCCTCCGCATGGTCCTTGAACCAGGACGACCAGAGCGTGGTGGACGCCATGCGGCTGCGCGTGGACCTGCTGGGGGGCAAACGCCGCCCGCCGCACCGCCCGCGCCCGATCCCGAACTTGCTGCCCAGATCCTGGCGCAAGCGCGTCGATGCCCGCGAACCCGTGGCACCGCCGGGCGATCCTGCGCTGCTGGCCGCGGAAATCGCCGCCCTGCCCGGAGACGGGCGGCTGGCCGCCTCCGGCGACCTGGAAGTGTGGCTCGCCGGGGCCGACGCGATCCCTAACATTCTGAGCGAGATCGGGCGCTTGCGGGAGCTGACATTCCGCGAGGTTGGCGAAGGCACCGGGCGTGCCCGCGACCTGGATGCGTTCGACACCCACTACCGGCACTTGTTTCTGTGGAATGCGGCCACGCGGGAAATCGCCGGGGCCTACCGCATGGGCTTGAGTGACGAACTGCTGGCGCGCAACGGGCGCGACGGCTTTTACACCCACACCTTGTTCCGCTTTCATCCGGCGTTTTTGCAGCGCCTGGGCCCGAGCCTTGAACTCGGCAGATCCTTTGTCACCGCCGCCTACCAGCGCAAGCCGCATTCGCTCTTTCTGTTATGGAAAGGCATCGGGCAATTCGTCGCGCGCCATCCGCGCTACCGCACGTTGTTTGGTCCGGTGAGCATCAGCAGTGACTATTCCATGGCATCGCGTTCCTTGATGGTGGAATTCCTCCGCCAACATCATGGCGCCCCGGCCATGCAGGAACTGGTGAAGCCCCGCAACCCGTTCCGCCCGGCATCCCGCCTGCGCCGCCAACACGCCCACATCGCCGCGGGCCTGAAATCCATCGATGAGGTCTCATCCCTGGTCGCAGGTTTGGAGCAGGATGGCAAGGGCGTGCCGGTGCTGGTGCGCCAGTATGTGGCCATGAATGCCGTGCTCTTGAAATTCAATGTGGACCGGCACTTCAGCGACGCGCTTGACGGCTTGGTGGTGGTGGATTTGCTGGCCGCCGATCCACGCATGATGACCCGCTACATGGGCGAGGCCGGCTGGCAGGAATTCTGCCAGATACACTCCGCCCACGGGCGCAAACCCAAAGCCAACCCGGCACTAGCGGACTGATGCGCCTGAGCATTGTCACCGACACCTTTCCGCCCGACGTCAACGGCGTGGCCAACACCCTGCGTCGCCTGCAAGACCTCCTGCGCGAGCGGGGTCACGAGGTGGAGACCATCATCCCCGGAGACCTGCTGGACGCCGCGCTGGACCATGGCGGCATCGCCCCGGAGGATTCTTCCGCCAAGCTGCGCCTCGCGGCCCTGCCGCTGCCCGGATACAAGGGCTTGCGCATCGGCCTGCCCGCGCGCGGCGCGCTCGCCAAGCACTGGAGCGCGTGGCGCCCGGACGTGGTTTATGTGGCCACCGAAAGTTTGTTGGGGTTCTCCGCCATCGATGCCGCCGGCGATGTCGGTGCCTGTGTCGTTTCCGGCTACCACACGAACTTTGACCAATACCTGCGCAACTATCATCTCCCGATGCTCGAGGATGTGGCCAACGCCTATCTGCGCAGGCTGCACAACCGCACCCAAGCGACTTTCGCGCCGTCGCCGGATGCCATGGCCCGCCTGCTGGGCTTGGGGTTCAACAATGTCAGGTTGTTAGGGCGGGGGGTCGATGCCGTCCGGTTTGATCCCGCCAGGCGCTGCGAGCGCCTGCGCGCCAGCTGGGGGGCCGGCGAACATGACACCGTCGCGCTTTACGTCGGGCGCCTGGCCCCGGAAAAGAACCTGTCGCTGGCCATGAGAGCGTTCGAGGCGATGGCCGGACGTGAAACTTCCGTGGGCGGCAATTTGCGCGCGGTGCTGGTTGGCGACGGGCCGCTGCGCGCCGAGTTGATGGCCAATGCCAGCCGCTGGCACTTTGCGGGCATGCGCACCGGCGACGACCTGGCCGTGCATTTCGCCTCCGCGGATATCTTCATCTTTCCCAGCCTCACCGAAACCTTTGGCAACGTCGTCATCGAGGCCATGGCCAGCGGCCTGGTCACCGTCGCCTACGACTACGCCGCCGCCGCACTCCACCTGCATCACCAGGCCAACGGCCTGAGTGCCGCGGTGGAGGATGAGCCGGGGTTCCTTGCCGCGTGCATCGCCGCGCTGGATCGCAGCCGTTGGCCCGGATGGCGGCGCGAGGCCCGCCACACTGCGGCCCGCCTCACGTGGTCCTCCGTGGTCACCGGCTTTGAAAATGACCTGCGCGACATCCTCATGAGCAAAACCTAATCCCCATGGAATGGCGCATCCTCGACGCAATCGGCCCGTTTTTCCGCGGTGTCCAACGCGGCCGCATCAACTGGTCAAAGATACCGTTCTCCGACCTAACAACCCATGGCCCTCAAGCGCCGGCGCAATGGGACCGCATTGCCGCGGATCTAACGATCCTGGTGACGCGGGCCCGGGGCTGCGGGTTCAACGCGGTGACGCTCGATGACGTCGCCCATTTGGTTCCGCATCCCTGGCACGGTCACGGATTGAATCAGGACCTGGAGGTTTATCGCGCGGAGTTTGGCCGCTTGATCCGGATCATCAACGGGCTGGGAATGGCGGTTTTTCTAACGACAGACGCGATCCCCTGCAGCGCCGGGGTGCTGGCAGCCACGGGTGGCCGCCGGGCTGCCCTGGACCAATGGTTCCGGGAAATCATCACCAACATCCTCGATGCGTTTCCCGAGGTGCGCGGGATCATCCTGCGCATTGGCGAGAGCGACGGGACCGACGTGTGCGATCCATTGCGCAGCCGCTTGCACCTCAAGAACTCCCGTCAGACACATCGTTTCCTGCGGGACCTGTTGCCATTGTTTGAGAGCAGGCAACGCTTGTTAGTGTTCAGGACATGGACGGTAGGCGCCCATCGCATCGGCGACCTGATCTGGCACCGGCGCACCCTCGAGGATACGCTGGGCGGATTGAATTCACCTGCCCTGCTCGTGTCGATGAAACACGGCGAGTCGGATTTCTTCCGCTATCTGCCGCTCAACCGGGCGTTCTTCAGGCTCGCGCAGCCCAAGATCATCGAAATCCAGGCGCGGCGCGAGTATGAGGGCGCGGGCGAGTTCCCGTCGTTCATCGGGTGGGACTGCGAGCGCATGGCTCGCGAGCTTGCCGGGGTGAAAAACCTGGTGGGCATCTCGGTGTGGTGCCAGACCGGCGGGTGGCACGGGTTCCGGCGCCTGGCGTTTCTGGAGGACGAGCGGCGCGATATCTGGATGCGGCTCAACGTCCAGGCCGCCAGCCGAATCCTCTGCGACGGCGCGACGGTCGAACAAGTCGTAAGCGAGGTGGCGGGGGCGGAGCATGCGGATGCCACGATGGAGTTATTGCGGCACTCCGAAACGGTTGTTAGAAAGTTGTATTACATCGAGGAATTCGCACGGCGCAAGTTGTTCTTCCGCAGGGTGCGCATTCCGCCCCTATTGCATGTCTATTGGGACTGCTTGTTCATCAATCATGCGCTGCGCAAAATCCTCATGCATTTCGTCGATGACCCGGAGCGCGCGATACGGGATGGCGAGGCCGCGTTCGACTTGTTTCCCCGGATGATCGCCCTGGCACGCGAGGCCGGGCTTCCAGTTGACGACATCGAGTTCATGCGCGACACCTTCCGGCTCATCGCGCTGGCGCGGCGCTACTATTTCCTGCCTTTCGACCCGGCCTTGCCGCCGGCCATCGAGGCGGCCAAGCGGGCGTATAAACTCCGCTGGCCGCGCTCGGAGCGCCAGCGCTACCGGATTAAAACCTCGTTCGAGCCGTTTCGCGTCAAGCGCCGCACCCTGGCCTGGACCGCGGCCCTGCTGCTGCGCAAGCGGCGCGGATAC
Source organism: Verrucomicrobiota bacterium (assembly GCA_037142115.1). GTDB lineage: Bacteria > Verrucomicrobiota > Verrucomicrobiia > Verrucomicrobiales > Akkermansiaceae > Luteolibacter. The sequence goes on from JBAXBG010000087.1 coordinate 12,903, forward strand.
CGGATCATCGACCGCCTGTTCACCCTTTGGCTGTTAGGACTTATCTACCACCTGCTGCGCCCGGCGGCGAGCAGGTCCCTGCCCAAGTTCCTGCGCGATTCGGCCATGGGAATAGACAGCTTGTTCAAGTGAGCAAGCCGCGCTCAACGCGCCGCGGAATACTTCTTGAGCCGCGCTTGTTTGCGGACGGCTTCGAACAGCTTGGGGATCGCCGATTTGCTTGCGGCATTGACGATGTAGGCCGGCAGGGAAGCGCCCGAGTCCGAGTAGATGCAGTAGGTCGCGCGCGTCTGCCGGCCATCGCTCGTCGGTTCGAGCAGCCACGAGCCTTCGGTGACCTTGACGCGTGTGACGCCTGCCTTGGGCGTCGGTCCGAGATCGTTTGCCGTCTGCCAGCGATTGCAATAACACTCCGCTCCGCCGGGCAGGCACCTCGTCTCGAACTGGACGCGGATCGTGTAGTCGCGATCCCCCACGATGGGCGGCGAAACGCGCTGATAGCTCACCCGCGATTTGCAGTCGCGCGCGAGAACCCGGGATTGGGTGACGTATGGCATGAAATGCGGATATTCGTCCACATCGTCGAGGACGCGCCGCACCACCTCGGGCGGCATGGCAATGAGCCCCACCGCCTTGAACTCCCGAAGACCGGAGTCCTTGCGCATCCGCTCATAGACGCTCAGGTCCGGAGCTTGCGAGACGGGGGTCCATTGCGCCTCATCCTGTGCAGACACGGCCCCGGCTGAGGTCGCCAGACACGCGGCCGCAATCAGGAGGGTGCGATGGGGAGGCTTCATCCCGGGAAGTGAGTGCCAAGGACATGACTTTTGGAGAGAAAGCCATTGCAAGAGCCGACCAAACTGGCGGGCAATAAAGGCTGGTTGATAGATGATAAGGCGGCATTGCTGACGGGTTGTGATATTTTTTTGCACGATGGATCGTAGGGGTGAAAATTCGAACACATGGCGTATTATCTATCAGGCCAATCCGCAGAGGACAAATCGAACAAATCAACAAGGCGGGGCGGCTGGCCAGACGCCAGCGACCCCGCCCTCCCGGGAATTAGCCCTTAATACCCGGAAAACCTTCATGCCGCGGCGGCGGCGGCGCAGCAGCATGAGCATGCCCAATCCACCCAGCCCCGCGGCGCTGGATTCGGGAATGGGAGTGATGGTTGCATATTGGTATCCGCTCTGACCGCTCAAGTTGGAACAACCCGTGGTATCGCCATAGTGGATCTGCCAGTGGTTGGCGGCGTTATCACCTTTCCAATACTGGTCAGCGTTGGCGCTGGCTAGAGATGCGGCGGCGAGGGCGGGAATGACTGACTTCATTTTAGGTGGTGTTAGCGGCAGCTGCGGGATGTTTTCTCCCATGTTGCCGCGACTGCCAACCCGCGCTGTGTGAGGATTGCGTCACAATGTTAGAATCCCCGGCAACATCGCTGCCATCTGAAATGTTTTTGACAGATGGTGCACCGCAATGGCTTTTGAATTGGCTGGTTTTCCGTTGATGATGGACAATTCCGGGACCTGCAAATCGCCTCGCCCCGGATCGTGGGGGCGCCTTCAGGACGCTTGCCGCCTATGGACCGGCTCCTTATGTGAAGAAATTGAAACATTTCGATTCTTGATCGCGCGTCACAAGCCGGCACTTTGACACTGAGCCTATGAATGCCACCCCAAACCAATCCAGGTCTCCACAACCCGCACGCCCACACCGGCGAATCGACTACCCGCATGAAAACCACTTGGACAGGGAGTTGCGCAACCTGCGCGGCTTGAGTACCGAGGTGGGTGTGGCAGGCTCCGTATGGCTCGCTAATCGGGGGGGACACAGCAGAACCTGGGAACGATCCAATCGGCACGTCAACGAGGTGAAACCCACGGCACCCGATTTCAGCCTCCTCAGCGACCTATGAAGACATTCGAACGCCTCACGCTGATTGCGGTGAGCACCGCCTATGCCGGATATATCGTACGCCAGGCCGCCCATACCCGCACGGACCGCCTGTGCCGTGTGGCGGCGGGCGAATCGGTCTACGAACGC
>JBAXBG010000088.1:0-14731 GCA_037142115.1 Verrucomicrobiota bacterium
ACCTCGCTCTCATTGACCTCGCTCTCATTGACCTCGCTCTCATTGACCTCGCTCTCATTGACCTCGCTCTTGCGAGGCGAGTCTGGAGACTCGCGGTCCAGTCGGCAATTCCACCTTGAGTCCGGGGGGCCGCGGGCTAGTATCCCGCCACCTAATGTCCACCATCCAAGAAACCGTCCACCAAATGGGCCGCCAGGCGCGGGCCGCCGCCTATCAGCTCGCCAAGCTCAGCGCCGCGGACAAAAACGCGATTTTGCGCGCGATGGCGGCGTCCATCCGCGCGCACGCGCCGGAGTTGCTGGAGGCCAATGACCTGGACTTGGCCGCCGGCGCGGCCAAAGGCCTGTCCGCCGCGATGCTCGACCGCCTGCGGCTGGACGCCACGCGCATCGAGGCGATGGCCGCGGGGATCGACCAGGTCGCGACGCTGCCCGATCCGGTCGGCCAGGTGATGGAGGCGTGGGAGCGCCCTAACGGGATGAAGATCGAGCAGGTGCGGGTGCCCATCGGCACCATCGGCATCATTTACGAAAGCCGGCCGAACGTGACGGCGGATGCGGCGGTGCTGTGTTTCAAGACCGGCAACGCGACCATCCTGCGCGGCGGCAGCGAGGCGATCCACTCGAACCGCGCCATCGCCGCGGCGCTGGGCACCGCCGGCGCGCCCGAGTTTGCCATCCAGCTCATCCCGTTCACCGACCGCGAGAGCGTGGCGGCGCTGGCGCAGATGGACCAGTGGCTCGACCTGATCATTCCGCGCGGCGGCAAGGGCCTCATCGAAGCCGTGGTGGCGCTGGCCCGCATGCCCGTCATCAAGCACTACGATGGAATCTGTCACTTGTTCGTCGATCAGGCGGCCGACCTCGCCATGGCGGTCGCCCTAACGGTCGATGCCAAGACCCAGAAATGCGGGGTCTGCAACGCGCTGGAAACCTTGCTGGTGCACCGCAAGGCCGCGCCCGGGTTCCTGCCGCAGGTGGCCGCCGCGCTGCGCGCCAAACAGGTCGAACTCCGAGGCTGCGAGGAAACTTGCGCCATTCTAACCGACTCGGTCCCCGCCACCGAGCAGGACTGGAGCACCGAGTATCTCGACCTGATCCTGTCGATCAAGGTGGTCGGCTCGCTCGACGAAGCCGTCACCCACATCAACACCTACGGCTCTCACCACACCGACACCATCGTCACCGCCGACGAGGCCACCGCGGAACGCTTCCTGCGCGAGGTCGATTCCGCCTGCGTGTTCCACAACGTGTCCAACCGCTTCGCCGATGGCGGCGAGTTCGGGTTCGGCGCGGAAATCGGCATCTCCACCGACAAACTGCATGCTCGCGGCCCGATGGGCCTGCGCGAACTCACCAGCTATCAATACCGGGTCCGCGGCAGCGGCCAGACCAAGGCGTAGCGGCCCCACGCCAGGCCGGGTGAGGCGGTCAAGCGCGGCGGATGCCGTCTGTGCTCTTGACCGGCGTGGCGATCCGGTGCAGTTTGCGCCGCCCATGAAGCTTCAGCAATTGTCCATCACCCGCGTGAGCTGTTTGCTCGCTGGAGTGCTCGCCTTGAATGCCTGTGGACCCGGCGGGCCGGAGCGATCGGGTTACATGGCAGGAATCGGCGGGCCGATCCAGCAGCAGGCGACCAACGGTCCCAGCCATCCGCCGCCAGCCATCCCTGATGACATTTCGTATTGGGATGGAGAGGGCACCACCGGCAGCCCCTTGATCAAAATCAACCGCAGCCAGCAAAAAGCGTTTTTCTACAAAGGCGGCATGCTGGTGGGCGTGTCGAAGATTTCCAGCGGCAAGGAAGATCACGCGACCCCGCCGGGCAAATATAAAATCATCGAAAAGGACAAGGATCACAAATCGACGGTTTACGGCTGTTTCAAGGACAAGGCCACCGGCCAAATGCTCAATGACAATGTCGACATCCGGGTCGACAAGGTGCCGCCGGGAGCGATTTACTACGCGGCTCCGATGCCCAATTTCATGCGTTTTGCCGATGGGATCGGCATGCACACCGGCTACCTGCCGGGCTATGCGGCCTCGCATGGCTGCATCCGCATGCCGCACCAGATGTCCGAGAAGTTCTTTGAAAACGTTGTCAAAGGCACCCCGGTGTTCGTCGAGTGAGGGGGCGGCCTCGGCGGGGCAGGCCCGGTTGGGCGTGGCGGCCATCCCTGCCGATTATGCCAGGTTGGTGAACACCACCTGCACGTCGTCATCGTCTTCCAGTTTGTCGACGATGACCTCCACCTCGACCATTTGATCTTCGGTTAGCTCAATGGGTTGGTTGGGCAGCCGCTGGAGACTGGATTGGGTGGCGGTGATGCCCAGAGCCTCGACGGCTTGGGTGAGTTGGGCAAACGCGGTGTAATCGCCGATCACCGAAACCACGCCGTCCTCCACTTGCAGTTCTTCCAGGCCGGCGTCGATGAGCTCCAGTTCGATGTCCTCCAGGTCCTTGCCAGCGGGCACCGGGAATTCGATCACCGACTTGCGCGAGAACATGAAATCCAGCGCGCCCGAGTTGACCAACTGGCCGCCGTTCTTGTTGAAAATCGTTTTGAGGTTGGTGACCGAGCGGTTTGAGTTGTCGGTGGCCACCTCGATGAAAAACAACGAGCCGTGCGGACCCTTGCCCTCGTAGGTGACCTCGGTGATGTCGGCGGCATCCTTGCCGGCGGCGCGCTTGATGGCGGCCTCGATGTTTTCGCGCGACAGGTTTTGAGCCTTGGCGTTGTTGATTGCCACGCGCAGCGGCGCGTTGGATTCCGGCTCCGGCCCGCCGTTCTTGGCCGCCAGCGTGATCGACTTGGCCAGCTTCGGAAACACCTTGGACATGGTGGCCCAGCGCGATTCCTTGGCGCGGCGGCGGCATTCAAAGGCTCTTCCCATGGTTCGGTGCTGGTTTGGTGACCCGGCGCGGCGCCAGGACCGGCAGTCAAGCAGGCCTCCGCCAAAACTCAACCGCAGAGGTGCGCCGCCTCACTTTTTCCGGTCGCCCGGCAGCGCGCGGAATTCCGCCGGGTGGTCCGCCAGATGTTGAGCATAGGCACCGGCAAGTCCAAACGAACACAGGAAATCCTTGTCCATGACGTCCGCCTTGCCACAGCCCGCCTGCGGCGCCGCCTCGTAGAGCGTCTGGTAAATCGTCCCCCAGCCGCACCAGCTGGCGGCCGGGCAGCCGGGCAGCCGATCAACCTGAACCCCCGGCTCAGGACCGCCTTGGCGCACTCCGCCACCTTGGCCTTGTCGGGTCCGGTCCGTCTCTGGCCGCCGAGGGACACGGCCATGCGCACGCCAACCCGATCAGGGCCAGCCACTGGGCCAAGGTTCTCATCTATGTGGGTTGTTGCGTATGCGACGGTTGGTTGGGGTGGCGGCATCATGGCGCGGTGGTGCCATCGCCCAGCGCCATGATGCGGAGGCCGGCGAGCACGCCGTTGAGGAAATAGTCCTTGCCGGCGGCCACCCCGAGGCAGAAGTCGCCCCGGTAGGGCTTGGGCGGCGCACAGGGTTTCACTTCCTGCAGCTGGCCGTCGATGAGCAGGCGCGCCTCCTTGCCGGTGTGCTCGTAGCGCACCGTGGTCAGGCGCCCGACGGGCAGCGGGTTGCGGGACTTCAGGTGGGTGGCATTGGCACCGCCGGTGCCGCCGAAATTTTCCACGCCCACGATCATGTTAGATCCCACCGTGATGCGCAGGCCCGCCTCCAGATACTGGCCGATTTCGATCAGGCCGCCGCAATAGCCGCCGGGCGGGCCGTCGAGCGAAACCTCGAGCTCGATGGCAAACGGCTTGCCTTCCGCCAACGGGCCGGCATCCAGGCGGCCGGAGAGTTTCTGGCCGCCGGTCAGGCGCAGCGCGGCGCGGTTGCCGATGACGGTGGGGGTGCCGGTGCCGGTGAGGCCGCCGGCACCGACGCTGGCGGGCACCTTGCCCTCCGCGAAGCGCCCGCAATCCCAGGCGGCGACGCTCCGTCCGTTAGAGCCCGCCTCGCTGGCCAGGGTGATGCCCATCAGCACCAGCTGGGTCGGGGTGAGGTTGCCCACCACGTCGATGCTGGCGATGGGCTTGTCGGGCGAGGGATTGTCCCACGGCATGCTGAAGATGCCGACCAGCGAGACCTTGGCATTGCTGCCGGTCCAGGCGACTTGCGCGCCGGGCAGCGGTTTGGGTTTGCACCAGTCGCCGATTTCCTGGCCGAGGCGCACCGGCACCAGCGCGCGGGTGCCATCGCCATAGACGACTTCATAGCGGGCGACGGCCGTGCCCTCGGGGCTCTCCATGCCGCCCACCGCGGTGTGCAAAAACCAGATCCGGCTGGCGGTGGCACCGACCCGGATGCCGCGCACCTCGGCGGGGCATTTCGCGTCGTTGGTGCCGCCGCGCAGCACGACGACCGCCTTGCCGTCATAGGCGCTGGAGCCGGCGGGCTTGGGGTCGACTAACCGATAGGTGACGCCCTGGAACGCCACCTCGGTGGGGAAGGGCGACACCGCCACGGCCATGCCGCCGACCTCGCCGGTGTGGTTGATGAGGAAATAGCGCATGTCGTAGTCGCCCTTGTCGATCCAGCCGCCCTGGCCGTCGTTGGCCACCTTGTCCAGGTAGCTGCGGTTGACATGCGGGCTGAGGTCGAGGCCGGTGAAGCGGTAGCGCTGGGTGGCGTCGGCGGGCGAGTTAAAGCCCACCCCCAGGTTGCGGGCCAGCGCGCTGACCAGGCGGGTGCAGCGCTCGGTTTCGGCGGCCAGCGCCATGTCCCAGGCCATCTGGTCAATCAGGACCCAGCCCTTGCCGACGGGCACCTGCAACAACAGCGACGGTTCGGTGAGCTGCACCGCCGCGTCCAGCGAGGGCGGCACCACCACCGGACCTCCAAGGGGAGTGGTGGCCTTGGTCGTGTTGCCACCGCCGCGCGCCCAATACAGGTCGCCGCTGCCGATGCCTGCCAGCGCCGCGGTCGTGGAGTCGCGCCGGACCAGGCCGAACACATTCTGGGGCAGTTCGGTGAAGGTGGGCAGCCATGGCAGCAGCGCCGCGACGCTGCGCGCGCTCTCGCGATCCAACCCGCGCAGCCACAGCCGGCCGCCGGCCTCGATTTCGGAACGGATGCGGGCGAGGGATTGGGCATTGGGCAGGGCACGGGCATCTAACACTATCGGGCCGGTGCCGGTCCAACCGTCGCTGGTGTGCACCAGCGAGGCGGCCAGCACGGCGCGGGTTTCCTTGCCGACGCCCGGGGCGATGCGCAACGTCAAGGAGGGTTTCGCGGGTTTGGCGGCCAGGGCGGCGCGCACCGCCTGGGCGAAAATCGTGCCGGCGGCCGGTTCCACGGCGATGCGCTCCACCAGCGGGTATTGGCAAAATGTCAGCGCGCCCTTGCCGTGATGCAGGTCGACGAGAGGCGACCAGTGCATGCCGTAGATCCCGCCGCACGCGGTCACCGAGGCGGCTGCGCCGACTGCCGGGCGCACGAACGTTTCGCTCGCCACCAGATGGTTAGGCCGCCAGAAACGCAACTGCTTGTCCTCCAGCCCGGCGAGCGCCGGATGGGTCGCCTGCCGCCAACTCATCGAGGCCGCGTGGTGGATGTCGATTTCCGGCTGGAACGGCACGAATGCCGGCAGCTCGGTCTGATGGAGCACCAGCACCTGCCCGCCATTCTCGGCGAAGCGCGCCGCCGCGGTGAGATCGGCCTGGCCAGCCGCACCCTCGCCGACGACTAACAGCCGCCGGCCGGCCAGCGCGCCGTCGTCGCCGAGGCCCGCCCTGACTTTGAGGCCGAGGGTGGCCAGGGCCTTGGCGGTGGCGCCGTCGGCGCGGTCGATCAAGGCGACCGCCTTGGGGTCGACGTCGGCGAGCGACGCGCGCGGCATGATCCAGAGGTCTTCCTCGTGGCGCGCCAGTTCGTAGGGTTCGGGTCCGCGCATCCAGCAGAGGCGCACGATCAGGCGGGCCTGCTGCTGTTGGGTGACGCGCGGTGGCTGGACGTTGATGACGACTTGCTTGCTTTCGCCGGGCTGGATATTGGCCGGGATGTGGCGTTCCGACCAGACCTCGCGGCCGTCGATGAGCAGCCCGGCCTGGAGATGGACGTCATTGTAGGTGGTGTAGTGGTCGTTGATGGCCACGAAGGTGCGCGGGCAGGGCTCGCCGCCAAAAGCGTTAGGAAAATGGTCGAGCGGCGCGACCAGATAGGGCGGCAGCAGCTGCCAGCCGATGCCGGTCCAGGGATTGAGGCCGGCCACGCCGGCGGCGCGGTAGTGGTCGCAACTCATCTTGACCATGTCGATCCACGGGCTGCCCTTGGGCATCAGCGAGTCGCGGCCACCGAAGTCCTGCCAGCGCCACTGGGTGCGGTCATACGCGGCATCGCCCGCATAGGACGTGTAGCGTTCCCGCTCGTCGCCATCCATGCAGTAAAACTCGCCCATCACCAGCGGCCGGTCCCATTTGAAGTCGGCGCGCCACGAGTGGTTGGGGCCGTCTTTTTTCAGCCAGTCGAGTTCGTTAGGGACAATCCAGCCGCCGTTCTTGTAGCGGGTGGCGAACTCGGTGGTGACGTCGCCTTCGGGGTAATGGATTCCGGTGACGTCGAGGCGGCCGTCCCAGGTGATCTCGGCGTCGCCTTGCAGCAGGCGGGTGGGGTCGGCGGCCCGCACGGTTTTGACCAGGTGTTCGCACACCGCCATGCGCTCCGGGGTGGTGCTGTCCCACATGGTTTCGTTGGACAGGCTCCACATGATGACGGACGGGTGGTTGCGGTGGCGGCGCACAACGCGGCGCATCGTTTCGGCGGCGTTGGGTGCCCATTCCTTGGCCTTGGCAATGGGGAAGCGCAGGTCGCCGTTGTCATACCAGCCCCAGAACTCGGGGATGATCATCATGCCGGTGCTGTCCGCCTGCTGGAGGACGTGCGGATTGATGAACCCGAGGTGCATCCGCAGCGAATTGTAATTGCCGGTCTCGGCCATGACTTGGGCTAACATCTTCGGGCGCGGCCCGCCGGCGTGGCTCAGCCAACTGTTGCGCAGCAGCACCTGGCGCTGGCCGTTGAGCACGAAATCGCGGCCCTGGGCGGTGAACTCGCGATAGCCGAACGTTTGATCGAGCGCATCGCAAATCGCCGTGCCGCTGATCAGGTTGACGCGCGCGACATGCAGGTTGGGCGTGCCCGGGCTCCACAGGTTGGCCGCCAGCCAGTCGGCGCCAAGCGTCGCCTTGGCGCGCCCGCCGGCGGGCACCAGGGTGGCCGGGCCGATGCAGTCGAGCTGGGCGGTGCCCATCGGATCGATGATCGTGGCGCGCGGCGTCACCGAGCGGGCCTGCCGGCCGACGTTGACCAACTCGACATCGATTTCAAGCCGCCGCTTGGTCACCGAAGTGCGCACAAACACATCGTCGATGTAGGTTTCCGGCACGAACTCCAGCCGCACCCGGTCGTAAATGCCGGGCATCACCCCGGCGATGGGTGCCACAAAGCACTTTTGCTCCTGATTCCACAGCGCCGCGCGGCCGGTCACGCCGAGGGTCAGGTCGTTGTCGCCCTTGCGCAGTGCGGCGGTGACATCATAGACGTTGGCCACCAGCCCTAACAACGACGAGCCGGCCGGCTTGCCATTCACAAACACATCGCTGCGCCAGGCCACGCCGTCGCAGCGCAGCAACGCGCGCATGCCAACGGGCACCGCAGCCAGCGTGAAGTGACGGCGGAACCACGCGGCGGCGGTCTCCGGCTTGACCGGATGGCCCTGCGCATCCACCACCTTGGCGATGGCCGGGTAATAGGGGCCGATGTCGTCACTGCCTAGCAGTGGCGTGTCCTGAAATGGAACCTCCTGCGGCTTCCAACCGTCGGCGGGCGGGGGCCAGGCAAGCGGATAGACCGCCTGGCGGCCCTCCCAGGTGCCGTTGAGATCCATGACCAAGCGCGTCCCCTGGCGCACCAGCACCTCGCCGGTCTTGGCCAATGCGGGCGCTTTCTCGAGGGCCGCGGCCGTGCTGGCGGCCAAGCCGATGGCGGCAAGGGCCAGCAGGCTCAAGACGCCGGGTTGCAGCCGGAAATTGGCCTGGGATGGCTCCGGGCAGAACCGAAGCGAAGCGTAGATAGCCAACGGCAATGCCCGGGCCACGGCATGGGTATGGGATGGCTCCGGGCAGGGCTCCGGGCAGGGCTCCGGGCAGAATGCCCGGGCCACGGTGGCGCGGGCATTCTGCCCGCCGCCTTTCGGCGCGGTCTTGGCGGCACGGGTGCCGCAGGAGACGGTGGGTTTGAGGGTGGCCGGCCTGGCGGTGCTGGCGGACTCCTGGCGGGTGGCGATGGGTTTTGGGTCTTTCATAAAATGGATCAATTGGCTGGCAGGGGCACCTGAGCGGGCGCATTCAAGTGATTTAATCTGCGTCCATCTGCGGTTCACAATTCTTAATCTGCCAATCTTGGGCGGCGCACGGCCAAAATGGCAAATGCCATACCTCCGACACGCCAAGAATCTTTCTAGGAGGCGCGCATTTTTCATGGCGGCGGTCTTAGCGGTGGCTTTTTTAGCACAACTCGCCCAGCCTGCCAAAAACCCTGTCAGCCAACCCACATGAAACGACTCGACCGCAAACTCGACCGCATCCTTAACGGTTCCACCGCCCCCGCGGACTTCATCATCGCCGACGCCAAGGACGCCGACATGGCCTTCGGGATCACCGCCCCCGGCCCGCAAACCGGCTCCTGCCGCCACGGCTACAACGAATCGGAAGGCTGTTGGAAAACCCTAACCCAATATCGCGAGCAGATCCGCGCCGTCATCGCCCAGGACATCGTCGACATCATGCTGCTCTCCGCGTCCAACGTCGAACAACTCGCCATCCACGAAAAGCTCTTCGAACATTCGGCGATCACCCCGGCCGCCCGTGCCAATGACACGTCGGACGTGTGGGCGGTGCGCGGCGGCAAATACCCGACCGAACACCCGTCGCGCTCGTTCCGCTCGGCGTCACTCGACCACATCAAATACGGCCGCCTCACCGACGACCACAGCCGGCCGTTCACCGGCGCGGACCTCGGCTTGTATTCGATCACCTTCACCAACAACATCGATTGGGATTACAAGGCGCTGCAGGATTTCCAGGACTTCCGCATCGAGGCCGAACGCAAGGGTTTCCGGTATTTCCTCGAAGTCTTCAACCCCAACGTCAACCCCGGCATCCCCGACAAGAAGGTCGCGGCGTTCCTCAACGACCACATCATCCGCACGCTGGCGGGCGTGACCGCCTCCGGCCGGCCGGTGTTCCTCAAAATCCCCTACAACGGCCCCGGCCCGCTAGAGGAGCTGGTCGCCTATGACCCGCGCATGATCGTCGGCATCCTCGGCGGCAGCGCCGGCACCACCCTCGACGCCTTCCAGTTGATCCACGACGCCCAACAGCACGGCGCGCGGGTGGCGCTCTTCGGGCGCAAGATCAACCTCTCCGAAAGCCCGCTGGCCTTCATCGAGTTCCTGCGCCGGGTGGTGGATGGCGAAATCTCGCCGGTCGAGGCGGTCAAAGCCTATCACGCGGTGCTGCAGCACACCGGCATCAAGCCGCAGCGCGCGCTTCAGCAGGACCTGCTGCTCACCACCAACAAGATGAGCTACCGCTGAATGAAATGACCACGGTTCCCTTCGGCCAACTCGCCTCGCGCATCTCCGGACAATTGCATACCGGCAGCACCCTGCGCCGACTCTATGCCACCGATGCCTCCGAATACCAGCAACTGCCCGCGGGCGTGGTTTTTCCGGCAAACGAGGCCGACCTGCGCGAGATCATCCGCTTCGCCAACCGCAACGCCCTCGGGCTGATCCCGCGCGCCGCCGGCACCTCGCTCGCCGGCCAATGCGTCGGCAACGGCCTGGTCGTCGACATCTCCGCCGGCTTCACCCGCATCCTATCAGTAGACCGCGTGACGCGCCGCGTCCGGGTCCAACCCGGGGTGGTGCGCAATGAACTCAACCACGCGATCGCCGGCGACGGGTTGTTCTTCGGCCCCGAAACCTCCACCGCCAACCGCGCGATGATGGGCGGCATGGTCGGCAACAATTCCTGCGGCTCCAACTCGATCGTCTACGGCAGCACCCGCGACCACCTGGTGTCGGCGCGCGGGTTCCTCAGCGACGGCTCGGAGGCGACCTTCGGCCCGCTCACCCGCGACGAGTTCGCTGCCAAATGCGCTGGCCCCGACTGCCTGGAAACCCGGATCTATCAGCAAATCCGCGGCCTCCTGTCCGACCCGGACAACCGCCGTCAGATCACGGAGAACTTTCCGCTGGCCTCGATTCCGCGCCGCAACACCGGCTACGCGCTGGACCTGCTGATGGACGCCGACGCCCTCGACCCGCAGTCCGACCGCCCGTTCAACTTCTGCCGCCTGATCGCCGGCTCGGAGGGAACCTTGTTCTTCGCCGTCGAGCTCGAGTTCGAGTGCTCTCCGCTGCCGCCGCCCCACGCCGCGCTGGTGTGCGGCCATTTCACCTCGATCGACGAGGCGCTGCGCGCCAACCTGTTAGCCCTGCCGCACGGGCCCAGCGCATGCGAGCTGATCGACCGCCACATCCTGGAATGCACCCGCGCCAACCTCTCCCAGGCGCGCAACCGCTCGTTCGTGGTCGGCGATCCGGGCGCGGTGCTGGTGGTGGAAATCCGCCGCGACTCGCGCGCCGCCGCCGAGGCGGCCGTGGCCGCGGTGATCGAAGCATGGCAGCAGGCCGGCTTCGGCTACGCGATGCCGGTGCTGTGGGATGCCGAGGGCGACAAGGTCTGGGAGCTGCGCCGCGCCGGCCAGGGCCTGATGAGCAATGTGCGCGGCGACGCCAAGCCGCGCGAGGTCGTCGAGGACACCGCCGTGGACGTGCATGACCTGCCGGCCTACATCGCCGAGTTCGACGAACTGCTGCGCACCAAATACGGCATCGGCTGCGTCTATTACGCCCATGCCGGCTCGGGCGAGTTGCACACCCGCCCGTTGTTCGACCTCAAAACCCCCGCCGGTTTGAAAATGTTCCGCGACGTCGCCACCGACATCGCGCTGTTAGTCAAAAAATACCGCGGCTCGCTCAGCGGCGAGCATGGCGACGGCCGCCTGCGCGGCGAGTTCATCCCGCTGATGGTCGGCGCGCACTGCTACGGCCTGATGCGCCAGGTGAAGGCGCTGTTTGATCCGTTAGGCGTGTTCAATCCCGGCAAGATCGTCGACACCCCGCCGATGGACAGCTCGCTGCGCCATGCGCCCGGCCACGCCACCCCGGAGTATGCCACGCTGTTCGACTTCAGCGCGGCGGACGGGGTGGTGCGCGCGGCGGAAAAATGCAATGGATCGGGCGATTGCCGCAAAGGACCCACCGCCGGCGGCACGATGTGCCCGAGCTACATGGCCACCCGCGAGGAACAACACAGCACCCGCGCCCGCGCCAACATCCTGCGCCAAATCCTCAACCACCCGGCCGACGCCAGCCGCCCGTTCGACAGCGCCGAAATCAAGGCGGTCATGGACCTCTGCCTGTCGTGCAAGGCCTGCAAGTCCGAGTGCCCGTCGAGCGTCGACATCGCCAAACTCAAGGCCGAGTTCCTTCAGCACTATCATGACGCCCATGGCGTGCCGCTCCGGTCGTGGATCGTCGCGCGCTTCGCCGCCAGCGCCCGCCTCGCGTCGCTGGCCCCCGCGCTCTACAACGCGGTGCTGCAAACGCCCGCGCTGCGCCGGATTTCTAACCGACTGTTGGGGTTCCACCCGGACCGGACCATGCCGCGCCTCAATCGCACCCCGCTCCACCGCTGGTTCGCCACGCGCACGCCGCTGACATCCGCGCGCGGCACCATCGGCCGGGTCCACCTGTTCTGCGACGAGTTCACCGACTTCAACGACCTCGACGCCGGCATCGCCACCGTCGAGTTGCTGGAATTGCTGGGCTATCAGGTGTGCCTGCCCGCCCACGCCGAAAGCGGCCGCGCCTCGCTCTCCAAAGGTCTGGTGCGCCGCGCCAAGGCCTTCGCCAATGACAACGTGCGCCTGCTCGCGCCCGTCGTCAGCGCCGCCGAGCCACTCATCGGCATCGAGCCGTCGGCCATCCTCGGCTTCCGCGACGAATACCCGGAGCTCGTCGACCCCGCGCTGCGCGAGTCCGCCCGCCAGCTCGCGCCGCGCTGCCTGATGCTCGACGAGTTCCTCGCCGCCGAGCTCGACGCCGGGCGCATCGACGCCTCGCTCTTCACCCGCGAGCCGCGCGCCATCCACCTTCACGGCCACTGCCACCAAAAAGCCCTCGCCTCGCTCGAACCGACGGTGCGCCTGCTGTCGCTGCCCGAAAATTACCGCGTCACCGTGATCCCGTCGGGCTGCTGCGGCATGGCCGGCTCGTTCGGCTACGAGGCCGAGCACTATCAGGTGTCGATGAGCGTCGGCGAACTGGTCCTGTTCCCCGCGGTGCGCGCCCTGGCCGACGAGGCGATCGTCGCCGCCCCCGGCACCAGCTGCCGCCACCAGATCCACGACGGCACCGGCCGCACCGCCCTTCACCCCGCCCAGGTTCTGCGCGCGGCCCTGCGCTAGTCAGCCGCGCGGCTGTATGCGTGTTCGTCAGACCTCGGAGGGGTATCCGCACCCAGCGTGCTGTCACCAGCACGCCCACGGATCCGCCGCCTGACCAAGCAACCAGCGGGAATTGCTCCAACCCCCGGGGCCGCCGACAGGCTTCGTCAAGTTGCCAAGCTCGCTCGCGCTCGCGCTGCGTTCCAAATCGCCTCGGCCGTCGGAGTCGCCATGGTTTTCACGACGTTGTAAGTGACCCACGCGCCTTTCTCCGTCAGGTAGCCGATGGGGCCATCCTCGATGAGGTCCAGCGTGCCCCGGAACTTTTTTCCTACCTCCAGGGAGTCGTCGATTCCGACCGCCACAAAACACATTCAAGTCTCAAACAATGATGCGTTCAATCTGCCGAAAAAATGAAAAATAATCATAACACGCTTACGGCAAGTGATTTTTATATCTTGATTCGATCATATTACGATGCACTATTCATTTCGGAATGGCTCGCCCCACACAGATCACCCGTGAAAACCTTGCTCCACTCATTCGAGCGCGCGGGCCGGTCTCGGCGACGGAACTCGCGGCAGTTTTGCGGGTGAATCGAACGACCATCGTCCGTGCGCTGACGGATTTCGGCGATGAGTTGGTGACGATAGGAGCGACTCGCAGCACCCGTTACGCCCTCAGGCGTCCGGTCGGGAATGCGGGGAGCCGTTGGCCGATTTATGTCGTGGACGAATCGGGGCAAGCACGGGTTAACGCAGATAATTATAGAGTTGTGCTTATTGTAGCCTCACCGTATGTTCCCCTTACGAAATTTAGGCTTGATCTAGGTCCTAATCTGGTAAATATGAGTCCTGATGGAAGTCCAAACCAACCAGATCATCCAAGATAAGATTCTCACTTCGATCGAGGCGGGCATGCCTGTGTTGACTCGGCGCGATGCAGCGCTTCCTCCCCTCAAAGGAAAGGCGGCGGCTGTCATCGGGATGCGCCGGGCGGGGAAAACCAGTTTCCTTCATCAATGCCGCGCCGATCTGATCGCTGCTGGCCGCGCCCCGGGTCGATTGCTCTATTTTAATTTCGAGGACGAGCGTCTGGGCGACATGCAGGCCGCCCAACTCCACCTCATCCCAGACGCTCACTTACGTCTCTTTCCCGAGCCGGTCGATGAACCGGTCACGCTTTTTCTTGATGAAATCCAGCGTGTCCCTCGCTGGGAACAATTTATCCGTCGTCTTCTTGACACACCAGGCTACGAAGTCTTCCTCTCCGGCTCCTCCGCCAAGCTCCTGAGCCGGGAAATCGCCACCTCGATGCGGGGACGCGCCTGGGAAATTCCGATCCACCCATTCAGTTTCCGCGAATTCCTACGACACCATCAAAAAGAAATCCCGGAGAAGCCGGACGCCCTGACCACGCGCAAGCGCATCGCCCTGGATCACCATTTCTCCAACTATCTGGAAACCGGAGGATTCCCTGAAGCCCAGGATTTGTCTGCTGCCAACCGTCGACAGCTTCTCCAGGGCTACATCGACGTGCTGCTCCTTCGCGATGTCATCGAGCGTCACGGCGTTGCCAACGTCACTGCGCTGCGCTGGCTCGTGCGCCGCTTGCTCAGCTCTCCGGCCGGTCTTTTTTCGGTGACGAAGTTCTCCGCCGATCTCAAGTCCCAGGGCATCTCCGTAGGCCGCGAGCACCTTTACGAGTTCCTTTCCCACTTGGAGGACGCGTTCCTCCTGCAAACCATTCCGGTTGCCACCGACTCGGAAAAACGCCGCCAGGTCAATTCGCGTAAAGCCTATCCTGCCGATACCGCCCTCATCCCTGTCTTCGACCGTAGCGGCAAACCCAACACCGGCCACGCCCTCGAAACCGCCGTCTTCATCGAACTCCAGCGCCGCCGGGCCGAGGTCGCCTACGTCAAGACCTCAAGTGGCTTCGAAGTGGATTTCCTCGCGCGCAACGTCGACGGATCGGAGGATCTCATCCAAGTCTGCGCCTCCGTCGATGATCCTGACACCCTCACCCGCGAAGTTCGCGCCCTTCAAGACGCGGCGGCCCAGCATCCCCGCGCCCACCACTGGCTCCTGACCCTCGAATCGCGCCTCCCATTCCCTGCGGTTCCGGCTTCCATCCACATCCTTCCCGCATGGCAGTGGATGTTAGACTCGCAGCAA
>JBAXBG010000089.1:0-14722 GCA_037142115.1 Verrucomicrobiota bacterium
GGGCACCTACTGGTCGGGCCGGATGCACGGCGGCAAGCCGGGCGACCGCCGGGCGACCGCCGGGCGGGCGTGGTCTGGCACACCCAGGGCAGCGGCAAGAGCTTTTCCATGCTCTTCTATGCTGCCCGCATCGTGCGCCACCCGGCGATGGAGAACCCGACGCTGGTGGTGCTGACTGACCGCAACGACCTCGACGACCAGCTTTTCGGCCAGTTCCAGCGCTGCCACGAAATCCTTGGTCAGATCCCTATTCAAGCGGCCAGCAGGGAGCATCTGAGAGAACTGTTGAATACCCGCCCGACCTTCAGGAGCAGGCGGTCAAGACCGTCCTCGACCAGGCCGAACTGCTGTGCGCGGATTGGGTGTGAGGCGGGTCCCATAGGCAGGCCTACATCCGCACCTAGCCATTGCCCCCGATCCGCCTCCACTGGCCAGGGAATGCCAGGAGGTAGCGGCACGGGAAGTGCACCTACCTAACGGAATGTTAGGCAGGTGTAGCCATAAGTCTTTGATGATGAATGGCGCGCCTGACTGGACTCGAACCAGTGACCGCCCGCTTAGAAGGCGGGTGCTCTATCCAACTGAGCTACAGGCGCCACAGGCGGCAGGTGTAGCAGTCTGGCGGGTCGCTGTCAAAATCCGCGTGGTGAGGATGGCAATTGTTTTGGGGATGGCGGGAATTAACGGTTTGAGTCTGGCCATTCACGCCGTATGGT
Source organism: Verrucomicrobiota bacterium (assembly GCA_037142115.1). Classification (GTDB taxonomy): domain Bacteria; phylum Verrucomicrobiota; class Verrucomicrobiia; order Verrucomicrobiales; family Akkermansiaceae; genus Luteolibacter. The sequence continues at coordinate 717 of JBAXBG010000089.1, forward strand.
CCGGCCATGCGCACTGCGGTTTACGCTGGCTCCTTTGATCCACCCACCAACGGCCACCTGTGGATGATCCAACGGGGGCTGGAAATGTTCGACCGCTTGATCGTGGCCATCGGCAACAATCCCTCGAAGCGCTATTCGTTCAGCGTGGACGAGCGGCTGGCCTTGCTCACCGCCTCGACGACGGCCTGCGGGAATCTGGTCATCACCCATTTTGACAACCGCTATCTGGTGGATTACGCCAAGAAAAAGGGCGCCAAATACGTGCTGCGCGGGATCCGCTCGCCCCATGACTACGAATACGAACGGGTGATGCGCCACATCAATGCCGACATGGCCCCGGAAATCACCACCGTCTTCCTGATGCCACCGCGCGACATCGCCGAGGTGTCTTCCAACATGATCAAAAGCCTCATCGGGCCGCTGGGATGGGAAGACACGGTGCGCCGCTACGTGCCACAACCGGTGTTCGAGGTGCTGGCCCAGCAAGGCGGCGACGGCCCCAAGCGGGATCTCAAGATCATGCAGTGAGCCGAATCTCCAAACTTTCTCGTATTTCGGATTGCCATCCGCGCGGGTGCCTCCTAGCTTGCGCCTCCCGCGATTTTTCAAATCACCTCACGCGATGTCCAAGCACAACAGCCTCAAGTCCAGCGCCTCCGTAGGCGGCAAACGTTCCGTCCTCAAGCGTTTCGAGCGCGTCAAGCTCCTCAGGGAACGCGGCGAGTGGCAAGCCGGCCGCTCACCTGTGGGCCTGCCCAAGACCAAACACGAGGGTTGATCCCCTTGCGAGGCGTCTACGTCCCAGTGCGCGGACCCTCCGGGTTTCGCGCCTTTTGCATTTGAACTCATCGCTATGAAAGACGGCACCCGCCTCAATAAATACCTCGCCTCGTGCGCCGTCGGCTCGCGCCGCAAGTGCGATGAACTCATCCAAGCCGGACGGGTGGAGGTCAATGGCAGCCCGTGCGTCAACATGGGCACCCGCATCGTCCCGGGCGACCACGTCCGCGTCGACGGCAAGCGCATGGTGGCGCGCGAACCGATGATCGTCGCCTTCCACAAGCCGCGCGGCTATGTCTGCACCCGCGAGGATGAGCTCGGGCGCGAGACGATTTACGCCTTGCTGCCCGAAACCCTGCGCGCACTCCACCACGTCGGACGCCTCGACCGCGATTCCGAGGGCTTGCTCATTCTCACCAACGACGGCGACCTCTCCCAGCAGCTGATGCACCCGTCGAAATCCGTTGAGAAGGAATACCTCGTGACCTCCAACCAGGCGTTCGAAAACGCCCACCTCGACCAGTTCCTGGCCGGCGTGTTCACCACCGAAGGCAAGCTCAAGGCCAAGGCCATCGAACGCCTCTCCCCCCGCCGGCTCAGCGTCGTGCTCGACCACGGCGCCAAACGCCAGATCCGCGTCATGTTCGAATCCCTCGGCTATCAGGTAACCAAGCTGATGCGGGTGCGCATCGGCGGCCTGTGGCTGGGCGATCTGGCACCGGGGCGCTGGGCCATCCTCAACCGGGTGGAAACCGCCATGTTGCTGGGCAGCGCGCCGGCGGCGGAAACCCGCCACCCCGCCGCCCGGCCGTCGAACCAACGACCCACCTAACTGATCCGGCCGCCCTGACGCTCACGCACCGCTCCTCTAACTTCCCAGCCGCATGACCTCATCCAGATACTTCATCGCCCTCTTTGCCAAGGCCTTCGGCTACGTCCGAAGAAGCCACCGCATGGGCGATGCCGCCAGCGAAATGCACCTGCTGCGCGAGGCCGAGGGTCAGCTCGGTGCCATGATCTGGCAGAACGTTGAAAGCATCGAGGCGCTCTCGGTCGAATATTGGAATCTGCGCAAATTGATCAAGGAGCGCGACCTGGTGCGCGCCAAACTTGCCGCCTGCCAGGAACACCTCGACCAGGCGCACGAGGAACGCGCCAACCTGCTCAACAGCACCCCGGAAATCCATCAGGAATTGTTCGACGAACGCGCAGTGCTGCTCCATGAGCTCGAACAACTCGCCCATCAACGCGATCAAGTCGTCGCCGACGCCCGCGAGGTCCGCCGAACCTACGTCGGCCTCAAAATGAAGCTCGAGGTGCTGACCAAGGAAGCCACCGCCGCCCCGCCCGACGAGGAGGAGATCAGCAAGGTCAAGAGCCGCCTGGTTGACCTCAAACAGCGATTCGCCGACCTCAAACAGGTCCGAATTCACATCGGTGAACAAATCGAACAGGGCGACCTCAAAATCGATCTCATTGACGAACAATTCAAGGCCCAGCGCCAGGAACGCCGCGGCAGCGCGTCGGTGGCATTCCAGGTGATCGGTGAAGGCAACCGCGAAATTTCCATCATGCGCGCCGAAAGCGGCTTGCTCGACACCCGGATGCGCCAGCTGTATGGCGAAATCGGCCGCTACGTGAGCCGCCACGCCAACCATGACGCCGCCTGCGCCGCCGCCTCCGCCAAATACCATGGCCTGGTCGATGTCATGAAAGCCCTGCGCCGCTCGATCGCACTCAACCACCGCCTGGCCGGAACCGCCTGACCCAGGCGGCGCGCCCGGGTTACCGGAACTTGACGTCGGCGGCCACGGGCGGCAGCACCCAATCCTCGGAGAGGACCCGTGCGATCTCGAATTGCCGGGAGTCAGCCCCCTGGGCCCGGCGGAGTTCCAGTGTCATGCGGCAGGTCTGAATCTCAGCCGTCAGGATGTGCGCCATGGCCTTGGCTTGGGCGGAACCCACCTTGCAGTATGCGCGGAGCGACTCCTGCCCTTCCGGCAACAACGCTTTGGATTCAGGCGAGGCCACCCCGTAGCACACCCACTGGCTCTCGTCTTGAAAGGGTCCGTTGTAATAGGTGTCGCGGGCCACAAACACCCGCACCAGCGCCTGCTTGGCGCGCCCGCTTAGCAAATCCTGCCAGCCGGGCCTGCTGGCCCTGGCGTAGGCGTCGAAGTCCATCTTCCAGACGCCGGCCTCATCCGGTGTTAGAAAGGCCAGCCGCGCGCGCTCGGCATGGGCTTCATCATATGACACCAGCACGCCCTCGATGAGCATCCCGTCGACATCCATGCTCCGCAGCCAATCATAGCGCTGGATCCGGCCATCACGGGCGTCCGAGTCTACGAGAAATGCCACCACTTGCTCCGGCGTCGCCTCGCCGAGACGGAACAGGGCGGGAACCTTGGCGGGATCGCGCACGGCCAGCGCCCGTTGAACCAACCCGAGAGCCTCGCCCTCGCCGGGGGACGAAAATTTGGAGACGTTGCGCTCTTGGGTCGGGACGCGCGCGGCCTCCTCCTCTTCGATCTGCAGGTCGCGCGAATCCAGCCAGAATCCGATGAACACCGCGATCACCACCACCGTCAGCACCGTCAGCAACAGCGACCAGACCATGAGCACTTTACGACGCACGGCCAGCATTGCTGCCGCCTTCCGGCCGCGTGATCCGGCGAGCCAGAAGGGACGCCGGCTGCCAGGGGCATGCGAATCGCGCATCCGCGCCCGGCGCCCTAACACCGGCACCGCCTCCTCGACCCGCGCGTGCGGGGATTGGATGCCACGTTGGATGCGCTTCACTTTCATTGGTAATTACAGGGCACAGGGCAGATGCACGATCAATGGGGCAGCATCGTGATGCGGAAGCGGTCGTATCGGTCCTCGGGGCGGAATAACCAGCCCGGCTGCCGGTCTAACACCTCGTAGCCGCTCAACATGAACTCGGGAAGAAACTGGTTGCTATTGGGCTCGTAGGCCTCGCGGCCGGTGTAATTGCCGCGGAGGCGATACTCACAATTGGCGTCCGCCCCATAGCGCTGGCCGGGAGGTCCGTTTTCAGCCAGGCGGTCCGGCGAGTGTTTCTTGTCCTCGCGCAGGATCACCAGTTTCGCCTGGCTCCACGGCTGTCTGGGTTGGCGCACATAACCCCAAAAGCGCGTCTTCTCGATGTAGTAGCGGCGGCCATAATAAAAGTTGCCGGTGGGTTCGGAGGCGATGCTGGCGTCGCGCGCCGCGACGGTGGGCCCGCCCAAATTTCCCGATCCAAACGGCGATGGGCCACACTGGCTCAACACGCCACACAGCACCGCACCCCTCGCGATTGTCCAACCAACCTTTAACATGCGCGGAGCCTATGCAAGCCCCGCGCCCCCCCGCAAGCACGGAGATTGCCGCCGCCGGTCATTTCAATTCCACTCCCAAGGCCGCTCCATTGCCAGCTGGAATCGGCCCGCCGGCGGCCACGGATTCAGGCTTGGCAGGTGCCCGCCCGCCCGCGAACCTGCCGCCATGTCACGCATCCTCATCACCCTGGGCGACCCCGCCGGCATCGGCCCGGAAGTCATCGACCGCGCGCTGGCCGACGGCCGCCTCCCTAACGGATTTGAATATGTGGTGCTCGGCGACCGCCGCGCCGGCACGCCCGGCCAGCCCGACGCGCGCTCGGCCGCCGCCGCGCTGGCCGCGCTCGACCAGGCGGTTGAGGAACTCAAGCAGGGCACGGCCGCGGCGGTGGTCACCGGCCCGGTGTCCAAGGAAGGCCTGCAAGCCATCGGTTTCCCCTTCCCCGGCCAGACCGAGTATTTCGCCCACGCCTTCGGAGTCGAGGATTTCGGGATGTTGCTCACCGGTGCCACCCTCACCGTCGGGCTGGCAACCATCCACGAACCGCTGGCCAAGGTGCCCGGCCTGCTCAGCGTGGCGAGGATCGTGCGCATCGGCTCACTCACCGCCGAGTTCCTGCAACGCCGCGGCCTCGTCCGACCGCGCATCGCGGTGGCCGGCCTCAACCCGCACGCCGGCGAAAACGGCGCCTTTGGCGATGAGGAAAGCCGCCTCATTCAACCCGCCATCGACCGACTCAACGAACTGCATCGCGGGATCTTCAGCGGTCCGGCCGTGCCCGACGCGATCTTCCGCGACGCCGCCCGCGGCCACTTCGACGCCGTGCTCGCGATGTATCACGACCAGGGCCTGATCCCGCTCAAGCTGCTCGACTTCGACAGCGCGGTCAATGTCACCCTCGGCCTGCCGATCCCGCGCACCAGCCCCGACCACGGCACCGCCTTCGCCATCGCCGGCCAAGGCCTCGCCGACCCGTCGTCGATGATCGCCGCCATCCGCCTGGCCTGCGAGCTGGCGTGAGCCAACCCTCTATCGGCAGTCTGCGAAACGGCTGAACGGATCATTTTACCGCGGGTTGGACCGATTTTAACCGATTTCACGGAGAATATTTATCCTACAGGGGAAAATAGATGAAGGGGTTTCAATTTTCCTTTTTGGCACCAGAACCCGCGCGGCGCTAGGTGTGAAATCTGGAGTAATCTTTGTATGGGGGCTCCGGGCAGAACCGAAGCGAAGCGTAGATAGCCAACGGCAATGCCCGGGCCACGTGGCGCGGGCATTCTGCCCGCCGCCTGTAACAGTCAAGTTATTCAGAAGGTTGATGCGTATGAGGGATTTTTTCCGGTAGTCGCGGTCGGGGTCGCAGGCGGCGCGCCAGTGACGGCGGCCGCGGCTACAGGCCGCGAAGTTTTTTCTGGTCGGCGAGCCAGTTGCGGTCGGGGTCGGAGAGCTGGTTTTCGTGGGTGCGGCAGCGGGTGCCGTCGGGCTCGATGAGGATCAGGGTGCCGTTGGCATAAGCAGTGAGCTTGGCAAACACCTTGCGGTCCTTGCGGTCATGCCATTCGCGGTAGCCCTTGTTCTCCAAGCCGCTGCGCCAACTCTGATAGGCGGCGGCGGAAACGGCCTCGCCGTGCTTGAGCTGGCCCCAGAAATACGCCGCCTCGCCGCGTTTGTAGCCGCGATAGCGGCCGATGACCTCGCCGCTGGGATTGAGCAGGAAAACCGAGGGATAGCCCAGGGCCTTGTATTGCTTTTTGAGGCGTGCGACGTAATCCTTGATCTCTACGAGTTGGGTGCCCTTGTCATCCAGCGAGAGGTCGGGATCGGTGCTCTGCTGTTGTGCGTCGATGCGCAGCCGGATGAGTTTTTCCGACGCCCATTTTTCGAAATCCGGGGTGGCGAAGAGTTCCTGGGAGAGCGCCTTGCACATCGGGCTGTGGGCGGAATCGGTGAACCAGATCAGCAGCGGTTTGCCTTCACGGGCAGCCCGTTGTTTGGCGATGGTTTCACTGATCTCCCAGGGACCGCGTTTCGGCGTGGGCAGCAGCGCCGAAAGCTCGGGCAACTTGGAATCCGGATTGTCCGGATCGGTGAACACAATCTCATCTTCCGGCGTGAAATTCAGCGGGGTGCCCGACTTGGGCGCATTTCCCCCTGGCGTCACGGGCGTGCCGCCATCCTTGGATTTGGCCCTGAGCTGGGGCGGAATGCCGGAGGACCCGCCCCCCCCCATGTCACCTAAGGCAGCGGCGGGCTTGGGGGGGTGACCGGGGCCGGTGTGCGTGCAGGAGCTCAGAGCAACCAGCCCGGCCAGCAACCATGGAACAAGACGCCTCATGAGGGAAAAGTCATCCGCTACTCCTTCAAGCGCACCGGCGTGCCGCAGTGGGTGCAGCGGAACCAGCGAAACAGCAGGATTTGAACGCACAGCGGCAGAATATACCCCAAGCCCCGGATGTGGTGAGCCTTGGAGTTTTTCAAATGCGAGCGGTGCATGAAGAGCTTTTGGCCGCAGATCCGGCAGGATCCGCCGAGCCCCCAAATCAGATAGGCGATGCCAAACAACGGCAGGGCCACGGGCACGACGAGCAACCACTCCGGCACCCAGCCAAAGCGCGCCGGGATCTCCACGGACGCCAGCAGCAGGGCCGAGGAGATCACGGCCAGTGGAATCATGATCAACACCAACAGGGTGGTGACGGCTCCCAGATAGACGGACAGCGGATGGCTGTGGAGCACGCCGCGGATATACCACCGGGACCGCGGGTCCCGCCCTTTGTTGGTGGCCACGCGGGGGGTGCGGATCAGGCTCACCCGGTCGATCTCCGGCAGCAGGTCGATCTCCGCCACCTTGGGCGACGGGTCCCCCAAATCCCCCGTGGTGCGGAACCTGGAATTGTCGATTTCCGGACGGCTCTGGCCCTGGTCGGCGATCCGCACATAGGTGTTAGGCGCGGCCGCCGGCTTGGGCTGCCGGTTGGCGGGCAGGCGCTGCTCGACTCTCACATCGAGGTCGCCGGCGTAGCGGTTGAGCAAAATCGCGGCGGGGATGTCGGCCACACCTAACTGGTTCTCCACCAGGGTGCGGGCCGGCAAGGGGATGGCCAAGGGCGCGCTGGCGAGCATCGAGTGCACCTGCGGATTGAGCTCATAGTTGACCGGATGGCTGGCGTGACTAACCGCTTGCTCGGCGGGACCGACGAGCTCGCGGGCCGCGACAATCCATTTTTGGATGGCCTCAGGACCTGGCGTGCGCTTGGAGATTTTGAGAATCGCGTTGGCGCGTTCCAGTTCGCGGGCCAGGTCCGGGGTGACGGCATTGGCCAGCGCCTCGGCGTCGTGGAAGCCGACCGCTTCGAGCAGTTCGAGCGAGGTTTTGCCAATGCCTGGGATACGGATGAGATTGGCCATGATTCACGCGGCAATACGGCAGTCTAGTGGGCGAACCCGGGTTGGCAAGTGATCATGCGAGAGCACTGAGCATCTCGGCAAGCTGTGCGAGTTTGGTCCGCCATTCGCCGAGGCGGGCATTCTCCTGCGCCACCACTGCGGGCGGCGCGCGGTCGGTGAAGCTGGCGTTGCCGAGCTTACCCTGGCACTTGGTCACTTCGAGCTCGATGCGCGCGATCTCCTTGGACAGGCGGGCCCGCTCGGCGGTCACGTCGATAAGACCTTCCATCGGCAGATAGACTTCGCCCACCGGCGTGAGCGTGGCGGGAGTGCCCTTGGGGGCCTCGTAGGCGGGATCCAGCACGATCTCGGCCGCCCCGGCGAGCAGGGCGAGGACCTTGGTTTCTTCGGGCAGCCAGGCGATGGCGCCTTTGACGACGAAGCGGACGTCCTTGCGCGACCCGAGATGGTATTCGGCCTTGAGGTTGCGCAGGCGGCCGGCGGATTCGTAAATGGCGGAGGACTTCGCCTGGGCGGCGGACGTATCACAGGCCACCAGCGACGCGGCCGGCAGCACCTTTTGCATCAGGAACTCCCCTTCCCTCACATAGCCCATCCGCAAGGAAAGTTCCTCGGTGATGTGCGGCATGTAGGGTGACATGAGTTGCAGGTAACGGCTCATCACCGCATCAAAGGTGCCCAGCGTGGCGGCGCGGGCCGCCGGAGTGGCGCTGTCGCGCAAGTCAAGCTTCACCGCTTCGAGAAACTTGTCGCAGAACTCGTTCCACAGAAATTCATACAGGCGCTGGGCGATTTCACCGAAGCGGTATTCGGCATACAAGGTCACAAGTTCCGCGCTGAGCGCGTCGAGCTTGGCCATGATATCGAGGTGATAGGGAGGCAGATCCGCGGTTGGAGCCCAAGCCCCCGCGCTGTCACCAGCGCGGCCACTGTCACCGGCCATCTGGCGGAAGCGGCACGCGTTGTAGAGTTTGTTGGCGAAATTGCGTCCTTCCTCGACCGAGACCTCGTCGAAGCGCAGGTCGCTGCCCACCGGGGCGATGCGCAGCAGGCCGAAGCGCAGGCCGTCGGCACCGTATTTCTCCATCAGGTCGATGGGATCGGGAGAGTTGCCGAGCGACTTGCTCATTTTGCGGCCCTGGAGGTCGCGGATGATCGAGGTGAAATAAACGTTGGTGAAGGGCAGGCCGCCGGCAAAGCGGAATCCGGCCATGATCATGCGCGCCACCCAGAAAAAAATGATATCCGGCCCGGTGACCAGATCGCAGGTCGGATAGAATTTGCGCAGGGTGGCGCTGTTTTCGCCGAGGTCGCTCATGGTGGCAAAGGGCCACAGCCACGACGAGAACCAGGTGTCCATCACATCCTCGTCGCGCACCCAGTTGCCGGCATCGGCGGGGGCCTCCAGGCCGACATGGATGTCGCCCTTCTCGAAGTCGGCCATTTCCAGCGACTCGGCGGTTTTGAGGGCGGCGAGCTTGTCCTTGCGATACCAGACCGGGATCTGGTGGCCCCACCACAGTTGGCGGCTGATGCACCAATCCTGGAGGTTGTCCATCCAGTGGGCGTAGGTTTTAGCCCAGCGCTCGGGCCGGAACTTGATCTCGCCGTTGGCCACGGCGGCGGCGGCCTCCGGCACGCACGGGTATTTGAGAAACCATTGCATCGAGATGCGTGGCTCGATCGGCACGTGGGCGCGCTCGGAAAACCCGACGTTGTTGTCATATTCCTCGACCTTGATGAGCAGGCCCATCTCCTCGAGCATGGCAGCGGCTTTTCTCCGCGCCGCAAATCGCTCGAGGCCGTGCAACTCCGCGCACTCCGGGCAGTTGATGTGGGCGTCGGCAGTTAGAACGTCGATGATGTCCAACTGGTGGCGCGCGCCGATCTCGAAGTCCGCCTTGTCGTGGGCGGGGGTGATTTTCAGGGCACCGGTGCCGAACTCGATGTCGACATGGTCATCGGCGATGACCGGGATTTCCGCGTGCGGGAACGGCCGCAACACCTTGCGCCCGACGTAGCGGGCGAACCGCGGGTCCTTGGGATTGACCGCCACGGCGACGTCGCCCATCAGGGTTTCCGGACGGGTCGTGGAGATTTCCAGATACTCGCCGGGCGTGTCCGCCAGCTCGTATTTCATGAAATACAACTTCGAGCGCTGCGGCGTCATGATCACCTCCTCGTCCGACAGCGCAGTTAGGGAAACCGGGCACCAGTTGACGATGCGCTTGCCGCGGTAGATCAGCCCCTGCTTGAACAACTCGACGAACACATGGCTGACCCACTTGGTGTAGCCCTCATCCATGGTGAAGCGTTCGCGGCTCCAATCGCACGAGCAGCCGAGGCGCTTGAGTTGTTTGATGATGATGTCGCCATGCTTGTCCTTGAACTCCCAGACTCGCTTGAGAAATTCGTCGCGGCCGAGGTCGCGGCGCGTCATGCCTTCTTTTTCGCGCAGCTCGCGCTCAACCTTGGCCTGGGTGGCGATGCCGGCGTGGTCGGTGCCCGGCAGCCACAGCACTTCCTGGCCGTTCTGGCGGGCGCGCCGCGCCAGGATGTCCTGCAGCGCGTTGTTGAGGACGTGGCCGAGATGCAGGATGCCGGTGACGTTGGGCGGCGGAATCACGATCGAATACGCGTCCTTGGTGGAGGCAGGATCGGCCTCGAAGCATTTCCCGTCGATCCAGGCGGCATACCATTTGGCTTCCACCGCTTGCGGTTCATAGGCTTTGGACAACTCGGACATGAGGGCGGATGGATGCCAGACCCCGCCCTCTTTGTCCAGCGCTCTCATCAAGTGCGCGCCACCAGTTGGCCGCAGCCGCGAGAACACAACGGCTGTTCCAAGGTTGGAGCCCGGTCCACGGGCAACCCATGCGCCGCCGCACCGGCAAAATCACGGTGTGGCCTTGTGGCTGCCGGCTTTCGGCCGTTGCCCGTTGTGGCAATCGCCGCAGGCCATCGTGTGGATGTTATGTTTGCTGCCGGCGGAACGGAACGAGGTGTCCATCAGCTCGACGTTGATCCCGCAATTCGAGAACGCCGGGTGGCAGGTGGCGCAGGACGCCTTGGCTGAGTTGGTGTGTGACGAGTGGCAATCCAGACAGCTCAGACCCTCGTGCACGCCCGTCGGCGTGCGGTCATCGGAAGTGCCGGTCTGGCGGAACGCGTTGGCCGAGTGGCACTGGACGCACAGCCGCTGGCGCGGGTCCGGCGAGACGTCGACCTTGCGCGCGCCCTGGACCATCGGAATGACCGGCAGCTTGTCGTCGGCGATCGACTCGTGCTCGCGCCGGACATACAGGCTCGCGGAGGCGAAGCCGGCGGTGGCCGAGTGCACCTGATGGCAGGCCAGGCACGGGATGACCGGCTGGCTGGCCTTGGCCGGATCAATGAGATTCCACGGGCCCTTGGTCGCCAGCGGCTTGACCAACTCTTCGATGTGGCCCTCAAAAAACATCCCGTGACAACGCAGGCAGTCCGGTGCCATTTGCTCGGTTTGGTTGTGCTTCGCATCGAGAAAGATGTTGGCATACGTCGCCGCATGGCGGCTGCTCTGCCAATCGGCAAAACTCTGCGGGTGGCAGGCGCGGCAGGATTCCTGCATCGCCACCACCTGTTTTTCCGAGAGCCGGATCGGCTTGTCGGGCGAGCGCCGGAAGTGCTGCACCACCCGGTTGAGGTGCGCCTGCAGCGCGTGCACATCGAGGGTGAGCGACCCGCCGTGGCAGTTGCGGCAGTGCAGCGTGCGGTGCGCCGAGGACGTCCACGCCGAGTGCATGCTCGACATCTCGTGGCACGAGACGCAGCTTTCGGCGGGATTGGCGAAATGAAACCACGCCATTCCGCCCGCGCTGGCCGCGAGCAGGAACACCACGGGAATCAGTCCGGCCGATAGAATGAGTTTGGTGCGGCGGCTGGCGGTCATTTGAACTGGCTTCCTTTCCATCCGGCAGTGATCCCGGCGGACACCCGGAACGCCAGCGCCATGATCGTTAGAACCGGGTTGAACCCGCCGTTGGTGACGTGCAGGCTGGCGTCGGCGATGAACAGGTTGTCGATCTCGTGAAGCTGGCCGTGACTGTTAGTCACCGAGGTTTTCGGGTCGTTGCCCATCCGGCAGGTCCCCGCCTGGTGCTGGCCGCCGCTCAACCCGAGCGAGCGGCTGATGCCGGTGCGCCAGATGCCGGTGGCTCCCATCTCCTTGAGGATGCCCTCGGCTTTTTCCGCCATGAACTCGCCGAGCTGCAGGTCGTAGGGGTGGCGATGGCCCGAGAGCCGGCACACCGGAATCCCCCACGCATCCTTGACCACCGGATCCACGCTCACCCGCGCGGAAAAATTCGGGATTTCCTGGACCGGGCCGATCAGCCGGGCCAGGTGCTTGTAGTGGCGGCGCTGGAAATCCTTGTGCGCCTTGCCCCAGCGGGCCGCGTCGGGTGGTCGGTTGTGGCAGAAATGATAGGGCAGGTCGATGAACTCGTTGCACAGCAAGCCGCCGCCCACCAGCCCCGCGTTGCCATGGTTGAAGTCGCTGATGCCCACGGTGCACCCGGGTCCGGCTTCCTCGTAAATCTCCTCCTCCATGAACCCGTTGGCACCCACGTAAAGATGGCCCTGCAGATTCCGGCCGACCCAATCGTTGTTGTTGCCCGCTCCGTTAGGAAACAACTTCGACTTCGAGTTGAGCAGCAGCCGCGCGGTTTCGGTCGCCGAGGCCGAAACCACCACCAAATCCGCCGGCTGCTCCTGCGCCCGGCCGTTCGCATCAAAGTAGCGCACCGCGCGGGCGCGGCCGTGGTCGTCGACGACGATTTCCGCCGCGACACAACCGGTGCGCACCTGGCAGTTGCCGGTGGCCAGGGCGACGGGCAGCACCGTGTTGTGGGAGCCGGCCTTGGCATTGACCGGACAGGCGAAGCCGACGCACGAGCGCATGTGGATGCAGGCGGGCCGGCCATTGTAGGGCACGGAATTGCGCAGCATCGGCACCGGAAACGGATGCAAGCCCATGCGCTTGGCGGCCTCCTCAATGAGACGCCCCTCCTTGTTCATCGGAAAGGCGGGCATTGGAAACGGTTTGGCGCGCGGGCCGCTGTTCGGATTGTTGGTGTAGTCCCCGGAGACCCCGACTTCATACTCGGCCTTCTCGTAATACGGCTCCAGCTCGTCGTAACCGATCGGCCAGTCCGCCAGCGTCGAATCCTTGACCTCGCCATAGGTGGAAACCAGCCGGAAATCCTGCGGCATGAAGCGCCAGGCCATCGCCCCGTAGCTCACCGTGCCACCGCCGACACACCCGGCGTTGATGCCGCCGCCCTCGCTCGGCCGGACAATGTGGCTGGACCCGTCGTCACCGATCGCGACGCGCGGGTGACGCTTGTCGTCAGGCCCGAACGGATTGCCGTGGCAGGGCGTCCGCTGGGAATTCATCTCATCATCGTTGTTGTTGTCGTAATGCGGCCACTCGCCGCGCTCCAACACCACCACGCTCAGCCCGGCCTGCGCCAGCTCCTTGGCGACGATCCCGCCGCCGGCACCGGCGCCGACGATGACCACATTGACTTTTGAAAGGGACATGAATGTTAGGAAGTGGAAGTTCAGCCGGGACGGGCGGCGGCGTAGCGGTTCTGACCGATGGGATTGGGATAGGCCAGCCCGAGCATGCGGTAACTGGCATAGTTGAGGTTGCCGCCGTGGCGCGGGCTGCCGTAAAACCCCTGCCGGGTGTGCTCGATAACCAGGCTGAAGAACCCCGCCTGCGACGCCCCGCTCCAGAATTCCGCGGGGGCCTGGTTCGTCTCCAGCAGCCACAACGCCGCCGTCTGGCGCTTGAAGTCGAGTTGCTCAAAGCGCGTCTGATAAACCCGCGCGCACGTCTGGCGCATGGCATCCAGGCCCCGCCGATAGGTCGCCTGATGCCTGGTGTACGGCCCGCACAGCTGGCGGTCGATATAATGAATCACCCCGGCATCGGTGGCCCCGGGCGCGTCGTCGCGCGGGATAATCTGCTCGCACATCGCGATCAGCAGCGTGGCCTCGTCCCCGGTGAAAAACCGGTAGGCTTGCGGCTCGCTGCGGCCCCAGCGGGACAGCCCGGCGCACGCGCCAGCACCGAACGATCCCCCGAGGATGACTGCGGCCGAGAGTTTCAACGCCGTGCGCCGCGTCAGCGCCTCCGGCTGGGTCTGGGCGGCGGACTCGGATCGGGTGGGTTGCATCGGGTCGGTTAGCTGGGTTGTATCGATCTTTGAAGTTAGAATGACGGATCGCGGCCCGTGGTTCTTTCAAAAAATCACCGGCAGGATGACTTTTTTCCAAATCCATCTATTGGGCGATCGCTAACACCGCCGTCACCCCGTCTTCAGGCGGGATCTATCACCCCAGGGAGCGGCGGAATCCGTCCGCCGATGCCCCTGCACCGCCAAGGAACCGCGACCTGCCTCTCCGCATCGACTTTGCCACGACAT
>JBAXBG010000090.1:0-14452 GCA_037142115.1 Verrucomicrobiota bacterium
GTCCGGCAGGGAGGCCGGCGCGGGCAGGGCATCCTCGACGGTGGCGTTGGCCGCTGGCGGCTGCGGCGCGGCGGGCGAGGATTCCCCGCCAAGAGTGAAATCCTGCGCCAGCAGGCGGGTTGCGGGAATCCCGGGGCTGGCGTCGATCGCCGCCGGCCGGTCCGGCACCAGGACGCCCACCGCGCCGAATCCCGCAACGCTCAGCCAAGTGGCGAGCGTGCCGATCTGAAGCGCATGCAGCGGCGAGGTCATCGATGGCGGTGAGGCTACACGGGTTTGCCGGAATGACAATCCCGGGTGGTTGGAACGTCTCAGCAGGCACCCGGCTTAGGCCGATCTCTTGTGCGGTGATGGATCCTCGACACGCCGCGACCGGCATGCCAGCGTGGGGCATGATCGGAGCACCCGGCAGCCACGCCACGGGGGACGCCGCCGCCGGGGTTGACGCGCGCAGTTCGGCGGCGGCCAAGATCGCGCTGTTCCGTGCGTTGTTCCGCGGCCGGGAGGACGTCTATCCGCGTCGCTTTGAAAACACCCGTACCGGCAGTGCCGGCTATGCGCCGGTCTGCGGCAACGAATGGGTGCGCGGGATCTGTGAGAAACCGCGGATCAAATGCGGCGGCTGCCCGCAGCGCGCGTTCCTGCCCGTGACCGACGAGGTGGCGCGCTGGCATCTCTTAGGCAAGGACGCCGCAGGACGCGATTTTGTCGCCGGGGTCTATCCGCTGCTGGCCGACGAGACCTGTTATTTCCTGGCGATGGACTTCGACAAGGACGGCTGGCGCGAGGACGTGCTGGCAGTCATGGAAACCTGCCGGCGGCTGGAAATTCCCGCCGCGCTGGAATGCTCGCGCTCGGGCAACGGCGGGCACGTCTGGTTCTTTTTCGATGCCGCCGTGCCCGCAACCCTGGCCCGCAAGTTGGGGTCGTTCGTGCTCACCGAAACGATGGAACGCCGCCCCGAGCTCGGCTTCCATTCCTATGACCGGTTGTTTCCCAACCAGGACACCCTGCCCAGGGGCGGGTTCGGCAATTTGATCGCGCTGCCCCTGCAAAAAGGTCCGCGAAAACACGGCCACAGCCTGTTTGTGGATGAACAGCTGGCAGCCTATCCGGATCAATGGGCGTTTCTAGCCACCCTTCCGCGCCTGTCACGGGCGAGGATCGAGGCCCTCGTCCGCGACGCGGAAAACCGCGGCCGGGTCGTCGGCGTGCGCTTTGCCCTGGCGCCCGATGACGAACCCGAGCCATGGAACTCCCCGCCGTCCCGCCGCCACCGCGAGGCACCGATCACCGGCCCTTTGCCGAAGGAGCTGGAGATCGTGCTTGGCGACTCGATCTATCTGCCCAAAGCGCCCCTGCCGCCCGCGCTGCGCAACCGCCTGCTGCGTCTCGCCGCGTTTCAAAACCCGGAGTTTTACCGCGCCCAGGCGATGCGGCTGTCAACCCACGACAAGCCGCGGGTCATTGCCTGCGCGGAAGACCTGCCCGCCCACCTCGGCCTGCCCCGCGGGTGCCTGGAGGACGTGACGGCCCTGCTAGCAACACTGAAAATCCAACCAGTGATCCGCGACGAGCGGGTGGCGGGGACGCCGTTGGACGTGCAGTTTGTCGGCACCCTGCGCCCGGACCAGGAAGTGGCCGCCGCCGCCATGCTGGCGCACGACAGCGGGGTGCTGGCAGCCACCACCGCCTTCGGCAAAACCGTGCTGGCCGCCTGGCTCATCGCCGCACGCGGCGTCAACACGCTGGTGCTGGTCCACCGCCAACAACTGTTGGAACAATGGGTCGAACGATTGTCGTCGTTTCTTGGCCTGCCCGCCAAGGAGATCGGCCGGCTCGGCGGCGGCCACAAGAAACTCTCGGGTGGAATCGACGTCGCGCTGATCCAAAGCCTGGTCCGCAAGGGCGTCGTCGATGACCGGGTGGCGGGCTACGGGCATTTGATCGTGGACGAATGCCACCATCTATCAGCTCACAGTTTCGAGCAAGTGGCGCGCCGGGCCAAGGCCCGCCATGTGCTAGGGCTCTCGGCGACGGTGGTGCGCAAGGACGGTCATCAACCCATCATCTTCATGCAATGCGGCGCGGTCCGGCACCGGGTGGATGCCAAACCGCAAGCGGAAGCCCGGCCATTCTCCCATCACGTGATCGTCCAACCCACCGGCTTCCGATCGATGGCCGATCCCGATCCCGACCGGCGGCTGGAATACCAGAGCCTGAGCGCCGAGCTGATACGCTCGGTGCCGCGCAATGCCATGATTGTCAACGACGTGATCGCCGCGTTGCGCGAAGGCCGCTCACCGCTGGTGCTCAGCGAACGCACCGAACATGTCGCCGCCCTGGCAGAGAGACTGCGTCCGCACGCGGCCCGGCTGATTGTCCTGCAGGGCGGGATGGGGCGAAAGGCGTTGCGCGAGGCGCTGGCGCAACTCGCCGCCGTGCCCGAGGATGCAACCCGGGTCGTGCTCGCCACCGGCAAGTTCATCGGCGAGGGTTTCGACGACTCGCGTCTCGACACCCTGTTTCTCACCATGCCGGTGTCGTGGCGCGGCATCATCGCCCAATACGCCGGGCGGCTCCACCGCCTGCATGACGGCAAACGTGAAGTGAGAATCCACGACTATGCCGATCTCGACGTGCCAATGCTGGCGCGCATGTTCGACAAACGCTGCGCCGGTTATGAGGCGGTCGGCTACACCATTCTTCTGCCCGCCAGCGCCCTGCCCGGCTGGCCGTCCGAGGTCCCGCTGCCCGTCGATCCGGTGTGGAAACACGACTATGCCGCCAGCGTCCGGCGGTTAGTCCGCGACGGGGTCGGGCCCCCGCTCGCCAAGCTGTTCGTCATGGCCACTGACCCGTCTGCGGTCGAGCCCACCGGAGTCGAGCGCGCCCGCAGCGCATCCGAGGCCTTCCTGTTTGAGCGTCTGGAATCCCTGGCAGAAACCGCCGGGCTGTTTGAACTGAACCCCAAACTGCCGATCCCCTTTGACGGTTGGGGCGAGCTGGAACCCGACATGTTTTGCGCGCGGCTCCAACTCGCGATCGAGATCGACGGCCCGCAGCACCTGTCAGATGCGGCGGCCTACCGCCGCGACCGGCGCAAGGACGCCCTGCTCCAGGAACACGGCTGCCACGTGCTGCGCTTCCTCGCCGAGGACCTCGGCAAGCACCTCGATGCCACGCTCGACGCCATCCTCCGCGCCGTCGCGCACTTGCGCTCGAAGCGGGAAAACCTGCAGGAGATGAGAGCAAGCGGCCGCGCGACACGGCATGCGTCTGGCGACTCTCGATGAGGGAATTCCGGCTACCTATCTGATTCCAGGGTCCGCGGTGCCTGGCAGATAAGCGTCCCGCTCACTTCGCCTGCGCGATTCCCCACGCCGGGTTCGGTAGGGCGCCCATCTCCAGTTCCAGGGTTCCGCCGGCGGTTAGCTGCTGGTGGCTGATCCAGCACCGGTTCCAGGGCTGGCCGTTGAGCTTGGCCGACTGGATGTAGGGATGGGCCGCCGAGTTGTGGCGGGCGGTGATGGTGAAGGATTTGCCGGGCGCGTATTGCGGGTCCAGGCGGATGGTCGTGGTGTCGAAGAGCGGGCTGCATAACTCGTAGCGGGTGTCGCCCGGACACACCGGATGCAAGCCGCTGGCCGCCAGCACATACCAGGCCGACATCTGGCCGACGTCCTCGTTGCCGACGAGCCCGTCCTCCGGCGAGCTGTGGTAGGCGCGGGCGCAAATTTCACGCACCCACTTCTGGGTCAGCCAGGGAGCGCCCAGGCGGTTGAACAGGAAGGGAACATGGTGCACCGGCTCGTTGGGATGATTGTAATAATCGTTCCACATCATGTTGGCCGGCGTTTTTTCGAAGAATTCCGTCAGCTCGGCGATGGTTTTCTCCCGGCCGCCCAGCAGGGACGCCAGGCCGTCCACGTCGTGCGGCACGAACCACCCTTGCTGATAGGGGTTGCTTTCCACACAGCCGTAATTCTGGGTCAGGCGGCCGCGTGCCGGCCAGGCTTCCCAGGTGCCGTCGTCCTTGCGCGGTCTGAACCAGGCGACCTCCGGGTCGAACACGTTGCGGTAACTCTGGGCGCGCCGCAGATACTTTTTGGCATCATCGGGCTGACCGAGTTGCCGCGCAAGCTGGGCCAGGCACCACTCGGAATACGCGTATTCAAGTGTCATGGAGATCGTGTTGGCGTGCCCGCGCTCGCCATTGCCAAATTTCTCGACCGAGTTTTTCGAGTAGGCATAGGCTTTGGCGACGTCGAAACCGCGGATGCCTTTCTGATAGGCGTCGGTGACGACCGACACCGCGGGGTTGCCGAGCATGCAGCCGCTGTAGGCATTGAGGAACTCCCAGCGCTCAAGATAGTGGGTCCCGTTTTGATCCGCCAATTCCACCAGCGAGTTGATCAGGTCGTTGACCACGGCCGGATTGATCAGGGTTTGCAGCGGCATCTGGCTGCGGAACACATCCCAGCCGCTGAAAATCGTGCGCTTGGTGAAACGGCCGGTCTGATGGATTTGGCCGTCGCCTCCGGGATAATTGCCGTTCACATCGGCAAAAGTCCGCGGGTCGATCAGGCTGTGATACATCGCGGTGTAGAAAATGGTCTGCTCGTCGTCGCTGCCGCCTGTCACCGCGATTTTGCCCAGCGCCTGGTTCCAGGCCGCGCGCGCGTTGCGACGGGCGTGCTCGAAATCCCAATCGGGCAATTCGGCGGCGAGGTTTTGTTTGGCGCCCTCGATGCTAACAAAGGAAATGCCGGTGCGCAGCACGACCTGCTCGTGGTCGCGGGTGGGGAACTCGAGGTAAAACCCGAGATGCTGGCCTTGCTTGGCCTTGCACCCCGGGAGGATTTCCGCGCCGGCGGTTAGCTTCTGGAACGCTTCGGATTGGATCACGTCGAGTTTCCGGCTCATGCCCTCCGGGATCGCCACGCTCCACACGCCATAGCGCTCCAACGGCTTGCTGAATTGCGCATGGAAATACACCGTGTAATTCGCCTTGCCCGCGCCATTGCCCCAGCCCCCGCCAGTGGGCGTGCATTTCATCCAGCCCTCGATGGTGTGCGCGTCCACCACCGTGACCGACTGCTCGGTCGAGGTGCCGCCGACCCGCCGGGCCAGGTCGATTTGGATGCGCGACCGCGGGTTTTCCGGATAGGTGAAGCGCAGCATCCCGCTGTGGGCGGCGGCGGTCATCTCGGCCTTGATCCGATAGCGTGTCAGGTCGACCGCGTAATAGCCGGCGGCCGCCTGCTCGCTGGCCTTGGCGTATGGCGACCGGTAGCCGGGGATGGGCGGCTGCTCCTTGCCGGAGTTGGTGACCAGCGGTCCGGTGGTGGGCATCACCAGGAAATTGCCGAGGTCGCCATACCAGCCGATGCCGCTCATCTGGGTGAAGGCGAAGCCCTCGATGGTGGTGTGCTCGTAGCTGTAGCCGGGGCCGTTGTCGCCGCCGGTGATGGTGTTGGGGCTGACCTGGACCATGCCGAAGGGCGTGGCCGCCCCCGGAAAGGTCTTGCCCAGGCCGTGGGCCACGCCGGCCTTGCCGATGTTAGTGCTCGCCCCGATCAGCGGATTGACACAGTCCGCCGGGGGCTTGGATTGGGCTGTGGCGGCTTGCAGGATCGCGGTCAGCAGCAACAAACAATGCGGGGTTTTCATGAGGCGGTTAGGTGGATGCGGGCAGGCTGGTCCCTGCCCGCAGCAGAACGGTTGCGCCCAGGCGCATCAAGCACCAATCCGGTTCCGCCATCCCCGGCGTCACACTTCACCGGCGAGTCCGGGCGGGCTGCCCCGGACCGCGCGTCTCCAGACTCGCCAGCTTGGAAAAAAGGAAGAGCGGGCTGAAGCCCGCGCTCCACGGCCGCGGCGGGTTCGCGCTGGCGTCCGGCGGATTCCGCGCTTAGGGTGCCGTCCGTGATTGCCCGGCGCAAAATCCGTTATCCTGTTTCGCAAGCCCTGCGGCAGTATCTCTACCATTTCGACCGCCAGCGGGACATTCCGCGCGTTTACGACGATCTGGGGCGCTTCGCCGGGGCGATGCCCTACGAGGACCCACAGGGCCGCGAGACGCTGTGGCTGACGGTGATGTATTCGCCGGAGGTGTTCGCGGAGCTCCGGCCGCGGCTCACCGCCATCTACACCGAGCTCAAGCTCGGCCGCGACGCCCGCCAGCAGCACGAGCATTTGTTAGTGGATCGGATCGACTTCGGGGACTTCGGCAACTCGCGCCCGTTCCGCGTCCGGATCACCAACGTCTTCAACGACAACTCGGATTATTTCTACGTCAAGCATGCCGACGCCTCGCGCATCTACGGGCTGGAGCTCGAGCACATCCTCTCGCCCAACCGCATCAACTACCTGGTCAACGGCAACACCCTGATCGAGGAGCACATCGCCGGCGTGCCGGGCGACGTGTTCCTGCGCGATTACCTCAGCCAGCCCGGCCTCAACAAGGTGCGCATTGCCAAGGAGTTCACCAAGTTCAACGAGCGCGGGTTCATGAGGCTGTTAGGAGACATGCGCAGCGTCAACTACGTGGTGGACATCACCCCGGACTTCGAGGAGGTCCAATACCGGGTGCGGCCGATCGATTTCGACCAGCAGTCCTACGAGGGCAACAGCGCCATCTATCTGGCCTATCGGTTCAAGTCGAACCGGGCGATCACCCGGCTCGCGTTCGGCGTGCTCAACCGCCAGAGCATCGACCAATACGTCGCCGAGGAGCACTCGCAGATGGGCCACCGCGCCAAGGTCGAAAGTGACCGGCTGCGCGCGTTGTTAGGCATCATGCGCCGCGAGGACATCGCGCCCCACCAGCACGTCGTGGCGCTGGCCCGCGACCTCGACCGGATCCACGGCACCAGCGACTTCGGCGACTGCCAGACGATGGGCGAGCTGACGGCCCGGCACATCACGCTGATGCTGGGGATGCCGCCGGGCGACGAGGGTTTGGAAAGCGTGTTGCCCAAGGGCAGCGATCACTTGACGTCATGACGTTTTAACGTCATGTTTCCTTCATGAAACGCGCGACCGTGTATTTTGAGGAGGATTTGCACAAGGCGCTCAAGCTGAAGTCCATCGAATCGGAATCCAGCATCTCCGAGATCGTCAACATGGCGGTGCGCGACACGCTGGATGAGGATTTGGGGGATCTGCTTGAAATCAAAAAACGGCAAAGCGAAGGCGTCATCTCTTACGAATCCTTTCTGAAGCAGCTCAAAAGCCGTGGCCAAATTTGAACTGGTGGTCCGGCCATCCGTGGTCAAAGACACGAAGGAGATTCCAGCGGGGGAGCTGAAAAAGATCCTGCAGAAGATGGAGTCGTTGCGCGAGGATCCCCGCCCGCCCGGCTGTGTCAAACTGGCGGGCATGGATTATTATCGGGTTCGGCAGGGAAACTATCGGATACTGTATGAGATTGCAGACGCCCAGCTCATCGTTGTGGTGGTGAAAGTCGGGCATCGGCGGGATGTTTACCGATGAAATGATTGGCATCCCGGCAGCGGCCTGCCCATGCTCGTTCCATGAACCGCCTCTTTCTGCTCGACGGCATGGCCTTGGTCTATCGCGCGCACTTCGCGCTGATCGCGGCGCCGATCCGCAACTCGCAAGGGGTCAACACCTCCGCGCTCTACGGCTTCATCAACACGCTGCTGGCCATCCTCGAGAAGGAAGCGCCGACCCACCTCGGGGTGGCATTCGACACCTCGGCACCCACGCCGCGGCATATCAAGTTTCCGGCCTACAAGGCGCAGCGCGACGCCATGCCCGAGGAGTTGGCGGCGGCCATCCCGCACGTCAAGCGGCTGTGCCGCGCGTTTCATATTCCGGTGTTGGAGATCGACGGGTTCGAGGCCGACGACATCATCGGCACGCTGGTCAAGCGGGCCGAGCCCGCAGGGTTCGATTCGTTCATGGTCACGCCCGACAAGGACTTCGCGCAATTGATCACGGCGCGCACCTTCATGTGGAAACCCGGCCGCAAGGGCAATGACCACGAGGTCATCACCCTGGAGCGGCTCCCGGAAATCTGGGGCGTGACCGAACCGCGGCAGATCATTGATTTGTTAGGACTGATGGGGGACTCCTCGGACAACATCCCCGGCATTCCGGGCATCGGGCCGAAAACCGCCCAGAAGCTCATCGCCGAATTCGGCTCGATGGAGAACCTGCTGGCCCACAGTGCGCAACTCAAAGGCAAACAAAAGGAGCTGGTAGAGACCCACGCCGACCAGGCGCTGTTATCCAGGGATCTCGCCACCATCATCCTGGATGTGCCGGTGGACGTGACCTGGGAGGATCTGGCGCTGACGCCGCGCGATGACGCCGCGGTCAGGGCGTTGTTCGACGAGTTCGAGTTCCGTTCGCTCGGCAAGCGACTGTTCGGGGCGAGCGCGGAGGTTTCGTCTGCGCCGGAAGATGGGCGTCCCGCCCGGCCCTTGGATGAGATCCCTTCCGCCCCGCCCGCATCCTTGCGCACCATCCGCGAGGTTGCGCACACCTATCACCTTGCCGACACCCCGGCCCTCCAGCAGGAGTTGTTTGCCGGGCTGGCCCGACAGAAGTCGTTTTGCTTCGACATCGAGACCACCGGCCTCGACCGCTTTAGCTCAAGGCTGCTAGGAGTGGCGTTCTCGTGGACCGCGCATGAGGCGTGGTATCTGCCGTATTCCGACTCGCTGCTCGGCGCGCTGCGGGTGGCGCTGGCCTCGCCCGCGGAGAAAATCGGCCACAACCTGAAATTCGACCTGTCGATCCTGCATCACCATGGCATCGAGGTGGCCGGCCCGTATTTCGACACGATGCTCGCCGACACGCTGGTCACGCCCGAGCGGCGGCACGCGATGGACTATCTGGCGGAAATCCTGCTCCACTACACGCCGGTCAAGCTGGCGGAGATCGCCAACCACCACGAGCTGGACAGCGGCCCGACGGATGACCTGTTCGCGTTTGCCGCGCAAACCCACTCATCCAAGGAGCTCGACATCGCGGCCATTCCGCTGGCCAAGCTGGCCGAATACGCCGCCGAGGACGCCGACGTGACCTGGCAGCTGGCGGCCACCCTGCGGCCGATGTTAGCCGCGTCGGGCCAGGAAAAGATCCTGCACGACATCGAGGGGCCGTTGCTGCCGGTGCTGGTGCGCATGGAAATGGAGGGCATCGCGATCGATCCCGCCGCGCTCACCACCATCGGCGACGAGTTGCAGATCCAGATCGACGAGCTCGCGCGCTCGATCCACCGCCACGCCGAGCGGCCGTTCAACCTGGCCTCGCCCAAGCAGCTCGGGGAGATCCTGTTTGACCACCTCGGGCTGGCGGACAAGGCCAAGAAAACCAAGACCGGCCAATACAAGACCGACGAGCAAACCCTCGCCACCCTCGAAGGCAAGCATCCGATCATCACCGAGATCCTGGCCTGGCGCGAGGCCAGCAAACTCAAGTCCACCTATCTGGACGCGCTGCCCAACCACCTGGTCGCCGAAACCGGCCGCATCCACACCCATTTCCATCAGCTGGTGGCCGCCACCGGTCGCCTCGCCTCGTCCGACCCGAACCTCCAGAACATCCCGGTGCGTTCGGAGGCCGGCCGCAAGATCCGCAAGGCGTTCGTGCCTAGGGGAACAGGCTTCCAGCCTGTGAGGGAAGACAGCGCGTCCCGCCTGTCCGCCCATGAAACGACAGGCTGGAAGCCCGTCGGACAAGACAGGCGTGACGCCTGTCCTCCTGCTAAACTGCCTATCAGCGAAGACGGCCATTCCGGCGGTCCGCAGTTCACCCTGCTGAGCTGCGACTATTCGCAGATCGAGCTGCGGGTCATGGCGGCGCTGGCCAACGACGCCACGATGATCGAGGCGTTCCGCAACCACGTCGACGTCCACACCGTCACCGCCGCCAAGGTGTTCGTGGTGGAGCCCGCGGACGTCACCCCCGCCATGCGCCGCACCGCCAAGATGGTCAACTTCGGCATCATCTACGGCATCTCCGCCTTCGGCCTGTCGCAGCGCCTCGCCATCCCGCGCGCCGAAGCCGCCGCCACCATCGACGCCTACTTCCGCGAATACCCGTCGATCCGCGAGTTCATGGAACGCACCGTCGCGGAGGCCCGCGAGGCCGGCTATGTCGAAACCCTATCAGGCCGGCGGCGCTATTTCCCCGACCTCAACTCCGGCAACCAGAACCTTCGCGGCAATGCCGAACGCGCCGCCATCAACACCCCGATCCAAGGCACCGCCGCCGACATGATCAAGCTCGCCATGATCCGCATCGACACGCTGCTGCGCGCCAAGGCCTACCGCTCGAAGATGCTGCTCCAGGTGCACGACGAACTGGTCTTCGACCTGGCACTCGACGAACAGGACGAGCTGGTGCCGAGGATCCTGGAGGCCATGACCACCGCCCTGCCGCTGCCCAACGGGGTGCCCGTCGAGGTCGAGCACGGCACCGGACCTAACTGGTTGGCCGCGCACTGAGGCAACGGCCTTCTGAGTCACACGCAGATTTACCGCAAAGTCATGGGCTGCGATGGTGAAAAAAATCAGCCTTCGCGTGACTCTGCGATCTCGGCGGCTTCGCGGTAAATCCAGATGTTACTCGGGAGGGCAACGGCCCGGCCTCAGCCGATCCACGCCGCGATGTCATCCTCGGGCGTTGAAATCGGGCTGATGCCGAAGTTTTCGACGAGCACCTTGGCCACGTTGGGTGAGAGGAACGCGGGCAGGGTCGGTCCGAGGTGGATGTTTTTCACTCCCAGGTGGAGCAGGGCGAGCAGCACGATGACGGCCTTTTGTTCATACCAGGCGATGTTGTAGACGATCGGCAGCTCGTTGATGTCATCGAGCTGGAACACCTCCTTGAGTTTCAAGGCGATGAGCGCCAGCGAATAGCTGTCGTTGCACTGGCCGGCGTCGAGCACCCGCGGGATGCCGCCGATGTCGCCGAGTTGCAGCTTGTTGTAGCGGTATTTGGCGCAGCCGGCGGTTAGAATCACGGTGTCCTCGGGCAGGGACTGGGCGAAATCGGAATAGTAGTCGCGGCTTTTCATCCGGCCGTCGCAACCGGCCATCACCACGAATTTGCGGATGGCCTGGGACTTGACGGCGGCGACGACTTGATCGGCGAGCGCGAGGACCTGGGCATGGGCGAAGCCGCCGACGATGCTGCCGGTTTCGAGTTGGGTGGGAGCGGGGCAGCGTTTGGCGTGGGCGATGACTTGGGAGAAGTCCTTGGTCTTGCCGTCGGCGCGGGCGGGGATGTGTTGGAACCCTGGGAATCCGGCCGCGCCGGTGGTGTAGATGCGATCCTTGTAACCGGCGTTCTCAACCGGCGGGACGATGCAGTTGGTGGTGAAGACCACCGGCCCGTTGAAGCTTTCAAACTCCTCGCGTTGCTTCCACCAGGCGTTGCCGTAGTTGCCGGCGAGGTGGCTGTGTTTTTTGAACGCCGGATAGTAATGAGCCGGCAGCATCTCGCTGTGGGTGTACACGTCCACCCCGGTGCCGGCGGTTTGCTCCAGCAGTTCTTCCATGTCTTTGAGGTCGTGGCCGCTGATGAGAATCGCCGGGTTGGTGCGCGTGCCGAGGTTCACCGTGGTGATTTCCGGATTGCCGTAGCGCGTCGTGTTCGCCTGGTCGAGCAGGGCCATCGTGGTCACCCCCCATTGGCCGGTTTCTAGCACCAGGGCCACCAACTGGTCGGCCGTCAGATCCTGGCGGGTGGTTTCCGCCAGCGCGTGCTGGATGAAGGCGTGAATCCCGTCGTCCGCAAATCCCAGGTTGAACGCGTGCTCGGCATAAGCCGCCATCCCTTTCAGACCGTAGATCACCAATTCTTTGAGCGACCGGATGTCCGCGTTGACCGCCTGCAGGACGCCCACCAGCTTGCCCACGCTGGCGTAAGTGTCGGGCGCGCCAGCCCAGCGCACTTCCGCGATGGTCGGAATGGCGATGCCCGCCGCCGCCGCCTCGGCGATCAATTCCCTTTTCAACTCGAGTCCGTGCGTGACCCGCGCCGCGATGCTGGTCACGTCGAAGTTCGCGTTGGTGATCGTGCAAAACAGGGCGTCCAGGATGAAGTGGTCCACCGCCGCATGCGCCCCGCGCTGCGCCCGCAATGGCTGTTGCAAGACCGCGATGCCCTTGCAGACGTAAATCAGCAAATCCATCAGGTTGGCCGTCTCCGGGTCTTTGCCACAGACCCCCGTCAACGTGCAGCCCGTGCCTTTCGACGCCTCCTGGCACTGGAAACAAAACATGCTGCTGGCCGGCACTATGCCCTCCGGCGCTCCTGTCATCGGGTTTTCAAGGCGGGCGGCGGCGGTCTCTGATGGGATGGTGGCTGATGCGATCATGGCGTGTGCACATACCAACACCTCCCGCGCCCGCCCGTGCACAGCCCCAAGCAACAGATGCCGAATTAAAGATAATTAATGCGTGGTTGGCACCGGCCCGGGCGGGCTAGGGTCGGTCATGTGGTTTTTGAGTTTGCGGCAATGGCTAGGGGTTGAGCTGATCGAAGTCAGCGTCAGCGAGAGGTGGATCGCGGCGCTGGGAGGGGGATTGTCCATTTGGATCTTGGTTGGATTGACGGCCTGGGCGGTGCCGGGCTCAGGCGCGTTGGCCATCATCGCCTCGATGGGAGCGAGTGCCGTATTGCTTTTTGCGGTGCCACACGGGCCGCTCTCGCAACCGTGGCCGGTCATCGCCGGGCACGGGATTTCCGCCATCATCGGCGTGGCCTGCGCGCGATTTATCCCGCAACCCCAGGTGGCTGCGGCCTGTGCGGTCGGCTTGGCCATCGGTGCGATGCAGTTACTCAAATGCATTCATCCGCCGGGTGGTGCCACTGCGTTGTCCGCAGTGATGGGCGGCAGCGCCATTCAGAGCCTTGGGTTTGGGTTTGTCCTGTTTCCAGTGCTCTCCAATGCCGCTGCGATGGTGCTGCTGGCCGTGCTGATCAACAGCGTGTTCAAATGGCGGCGCTACCCCGCGATTTGCAATCAGCCTGCGCAAGCACCGCCACCCGCCTCACCAGGGAGCTTGGCCGCGCCATCGCATGAGGAAGTGGTGACGGCCCTCAGGGCCCTCGACTCGTTCGTGGATATCAGCGAGGCGGATCTGCTGCACCTGGTGCAACTGCTGGGCCATCCAACCCATGAGGCGACCCGTGCTCCCGAGAATCGCGGAGGTCACGCTTGACATCCCGAGGCGGTTTCAATCTATCTTGAGCGTGACTGACCCAGTTTCTGTGACCGCCATGACGCCGCGTGAGCACAGTCATGCCCATCGACTCCATCCGCGCACGGTCGGCTGGTTTGGCACGACTGCGGTGGCGATGGGCGGCATCAATCAAAGTTTGTTTTTGTTGGGCGCGCTGTACATCGGCCAGGAGGCGATTCTGGGCCAGGGGAGTGCGGCGGTGCCGCTGCTTGTTTTTGGATTGCTGCTGAGTTGGGCGGCCACTCCCGGCTGGACCGAATTGATCCTGATGTATCCCAACCGGGTCGGCGGGATCGCCGCGACCTGCGCCGAGGCCTTCCGGCCGTACAGCCCGGTGCTGGCCAATCTAACTGGCGTGTGTTACTGGTGGGGCTGGGTGCCGACCTGCGGCTTGACCGCGCTGCTGTCGGCCTCGGCCATCAACCAATGGTATGCGCCGTGGTTTCCGGTGCCGCTGATGGCCTCGTGCATCGTGGCCTTTTTCACCGGGGTCAACCTGTGCGGGGTCAAATGGGTGATGCGGATGGCCATGCCCATTGCCACCGCCTCGGCGGTGCTGGCGTTCCTCTCGGCGGTGATTCCGGTGTTCAGCGGCCAGGTTGATTGGCAGCAGGCGTTCACCTATCATCTCACGGTGCCCTTCCCGGGGATTTTCGGCCAGGTCACCAGCGTGATGGCCGGGATCTATCTGATCGGTTTCGCCGCGCCGGCCTTCGAGCAGGCCTCCTGCCACGTCGGGGAAACCATCAACCCCAACAAAAACGTGCCGCGCGCGATGCTGGCCAGCGCCACCCTGGCCTCGCTCTATTTCATCATCCTGCCGGTGGTGTGGCTGGGGGTTCTGGGTCCGGAGCCGATGGGCAAGGAGTTGGCGCTGGTGCTGGGGCCCACCTTCGCGCCGCTGCTGGGTGGGGCGGCCAAGGGTGCGGCGATCTGGTTCATGATCCTCAACATGTTCCATGGCACGATCGCGCCGCTGGCCGGGGCGGCGCGCACCTTGGCGCAGTTGGCCGAGGACGGGCTGCTGCCGGAGTTCATGGCCAAGCGCTCGAAGACGGACGCGCCGTGGGTGACGACCTTGCTGACCGCCGGGATGGCGATCGCGTTTCTTCTGATAGGCGATCCGGTGTGGCTGATCGCCGCGGCCAACCTGACCTATCTGATAGGAATCGGCATGCCCAACATCGCCGTCTGGTTGTTGCGCAAGGACGAGCCGGCCATGG
>JBAXBG010000091.1:0-14360 GCA_037142115.1 Verrucomicrobiota bacterium
GCCCCCACCCCGCCAACCCCGCAACTCTCGGTTTTGTGCCGCACCGCCGACCAGCTCGCCGCCGCCATCGACTGCGGCGTGACCCCTGTCTACTGCGACTTCGAGGACCCGCGCCGCTTCAAGGACGCCGTCACCCTCTTCAAATCCCAAATCCAAAATCCCGAATCCCAAATTCTGCTAGCCACCCCGCGCATCCTCAAGCCCGGGGAAACCGGCTACCTCAAGCTCATCGAAGCCGCCAAGCCCGACGGACTGTTGCTGCGCAACCTCGCCGCCCTCGAATACTACAAACATCGTAGCGACCTGACAAAGGTCGGCGACTTCTCGCTCAACGCGGCCAACCCGATCACCGCGCGCCTGTTGATGGAGCACGCGGGGCTCGACTATCTAACGGCCTCCTACGACCTCAACATCGGCCAGGTGATCGACCTGCTGCGCGCCGCGCCGCCGGCGTGGTTCGAGCTCACGCTGCACCAGCACATGCCGATGTTTCACATGGAGCACTGCGTGTTCTGCGTGTTTCTCAGCACCGGCACCACCGCCATGGACTGCGGGCGGCCCTGCGAATCCCACGTCGTCCAGCTGCGCGACCGCGTCGGCCAACTCCACCGCCTGCAGGCCGACGTCGGCTGCCGCAACACCCTCTTCAACGGCAAGGCCCAGACCGGCGCGCGCTTCTTCACCAGCCTGCAGGCCGCCGGCCTGCAGCGCTTCCGGGTGGAACTGCTCGACGAGGACGCCGCCACCACCCGCCAGACGCTCCGCGCCTATCAGGAGCTGCTGAGCGGCGCGACCGACGCCACAAGCTTGTTAGACCGGGTCCAGGCGCTGGAAAAACTCGGGGTCACCGAGGGCACGCTGCTGGAGAAGTAGCGGCGGCAGAACGTCAGGTGGCGCGGCCTCGATGAGGCCGCAGACAACGAGCACGCCAAGGCTCGTCCGCGCAATATCCGCCAAACCAAGCCAGATCGCCACTTTGGCCTGCGCTCTCATCGAGAGCGCGCCACCTGTTTGGCTCACCTATTCGCAGCAATCCGGGTTGTCGCTCACCGGCACGCCGGTGGTTGCCTCGCGCTCGAGTTTGACCAACCACACCGCGAGCATGGCGATATCCGCGGGAGTGATGCCGGGGATGCGTCCGGCCTGACCAAGGGTGACCGGCCGAATTTCGGAAAAACGCAGCTTGGCCTCCAGCTTGAGCCCCCGAATGCCATTATAATCAAGGAGTTCTGGAATCCGCCGGGCCTCCTGGCCGACCATCCGCTGGATCTGCGTCCGCTGTCGGCCCAAGTGGCCTTCGTATTTGAAGTCGGTTTCGATCAGGGCCCAAATTTCGCTCTGGAATTCCTGAAGCAGCATCTCCGGGAGCATTGGCCACGAATTTTCGCTGCGGCGGAACCATTGATCGAGTTTCAGGCCCTCATGCACCATCTGGCGCAGCCGACGGTCCGCCTGAGCCATTGCCGCCAGCTTGGTTTCAACGCGTGCGACGCGTTCCCCTGCCGCCAAGCCGATAGCCGCCGCTTTGGGGGTGAGTCGCAGGTCGGCATTGTCCTGGCGCAGCAGCAAGCGGTATTCCGCCCGGCTGGTGAACATCCGATACGGCTCGGTGCAGCCGCGCGTCACTAGGTCATCGATCATGACGCCCAAATACGCCTGGTCGCGGCCAAGCACGAACTCGGGCTTGCCGAGCACTTTGAGGGCGGCGTTGGCCCCGGCGATGAGCCCCTGCCCCGCCGCCTCCTCGTAGCCGGAGGTGCCGTTGATTTGGCCGGCGAAAAACAACCCTTCGATTTGTTTGGTCTCCAAGGTCGGGCGCAACTGGGTGGGCGGGCAATAGTCGTACTCGACCGCGTAGCCGGGGCGCAGGATCTCGCAGTTTTCCAGCCCCCGGATCGAGCGCAAGAACTCGAGCTGGACGTGATAGGGCAGCGAGGTTGAAACCCCGTTGACGTAGTATTCCAGGGTGTGCCGCCCTTCCGGTTCCAGAAACAACTGGTGGCGCTCTTTTTCCGCAAAACGCACCACCTTGTCCTCGATCGACGGGCAATAGCGCGGCCCCACCCCCTCGATCACGCCGCAATACATCGGCGATTGGTCCAGGTTGTTGCGGATGATGTCGTGGGTGCGCGGGTTGGTGTAGGTGATCCAGCACGGCAATTGTTCCACGTGGAACTTCGGGTCGCCCCAGGGGTTGAGAGTGAAAATATCGTCGTCCGCACGCTGCAGGCGGTCGGCCATGAAGCTGAATTTGGGGATCGCGGCATCCCCGTCCTGGCGCTCGCAAGAGGAAAAATCAATGGACCGGCCGTTCAGGCGGCAGGGCGTGCCGGTCTTGAAGCGCTCGACAGCGAAGCCGAGACGCTTCAGCGCTTCCGAGACGTTTGACGTGCCATCCCCCATCCGGCCGCCTTTTTCCTGGCGAAGGCCGACATGCATGAGCCCACCCATGAACGTGCCCGCACTCAACACCACCGTGCGGCCCGCAATTTGGATGCCGAACGAGGTCGCCACCCCGGTGACCCGGTCGCCCTCCACCAGCAGGTCGGTCACGTTGCCCTGATGGAGATCAACCCCCGGCATCGCCTCCAGCTCGCGCTTGATCCGGAACTGATAGGCCTTCTTGTCGCACTGGGCGCGCGGCGCCCTGACCGACGGTCCCTTGGAGGCGTTGAGCAGCCGCCACTGGATGCCGGTGGCGTCGGTGTTCAGGCCCATGGCCCCGCCCAGGGCGTCGATCTCGCGCACCATGTGGCCCTTGGCCAGCCCGCCGATCGCCGGGTTGCACGACATCTGGCCGATCGTGTCAAGGTTCTGGGTCAGCACCGCCACCTGGCAGCCGAGGCGGGCGGCGGCCAAGGCCGCCTCGATTCCGGCGTGGCCGGCACCGATCACAATCACATCGTAACACTTGGGAAATTGAAACATCGCAGGACGCGCAACATAGCCCGCCCGCGCCCGCGCTCAAGCCCGGAAAGCGCCGTTGCCGCGTTCGTGAGAACGCGCCGTACAGGCCGTAGCCGTGTTCGTGAGAACGCGCCGTGCAGGGCGGTCCGCCGCGCCCTACCAGGCTCCCCGGTGTTCCACGTGGAACAATTCGGCCGCTGCATCCCCGGTGTTCCAGAGATGGACGGAGCGTCTCACTCCTCCCCGCGATTGAGGATCCCGGCCGCCGGTCGCGGCAACAGAGCGTCGATGAGGAACTCCAGCCGGGTCGTGCGGTTGGCCGCCACCACCAGCGGCACGGCGAATTCCGCCAGCACCTGACGGCACGCTCCGCAGGGTGAGATCGGCACATCCGTATCTGCGACCACCGCCACCGCCAGAAACTCCCGCGCTCCCGCAGCGACCGCGGCTCCGACCGCCACCCGTTCGGCGCACAGGGTCAGCCCGTAGGAAAGATTCTCGACGTTGCAGCCGACAAAAACCCGACCATCGGCCGCCAGCAAGGCGGCTCCCACCGGGAATTTGGAATACGGGGCATAGGCCTGATCGCGTGCCAGCCATGCCGCCTTGACCAATGCATCCCAATCCATGGATTAAGCCTACACGCCAGGCGGCCAACGAAAACCTAAAAATCCCCGGTCCACGCGCAAATTTCCTTGCGCTTGCGGGCATCTCCGCGATTTTACGGGCCAAACTTTCCCACTCCGGCGTGAGCCCCATTTCAAGCCATCTGCTCACGCCCGTTTTACCGTCCGACCACCGCCGCCCATGACCAGCGCCACCGCCACCCCACTCGACTTTGCCAGTTCGCCCATCAACCAGGCCCTCACCGCGGAACGGAAAATCGAACTCTTTTCCCAAATGGTCCGGATCCGTCGCTTCGAGCAAGCCGGCCTGAAATACTACCAAGGCGGAAAAATCGGCGGCTTCCTCCATCTGTACATCGGGCAGGAGGCCGTGGCCGTCGGCACGATTTCCCTGAGTGGTCCTCACGACCACTTTATCACCGCCTACCGCGAACACGGCCACGCGCTGGCCGTCGGCATGAGCATGAATGAGTGCATGGCCGAGATGTTCGGGAAACAAACCGGCTGCTCCAAGGGCAAGGGCGGCTCGATGCACTTTTTCGCGCCAGACAAAAACTTCTGGGGCGGGCATGGGATCGTCGCCGGCCAAACCCCACTCGGCCTCGGCCTCGGCTTCGGCCTCAAATACCTCGGCCATGAAGGCTGCTGCCTGTGCTTCCTCGGCGATGGTGCCGTCAACCAAGGGGCCTTCCACGAATCCTTGAATCTCGCCGCCTTGTTTGAAATCCCGGTGGTTTTCGTCATCGAAAACAACGGCTACTCGATGGGAACCTCCCAGAAACGCTCGTCATCCTACAGCGATTGCCTCGCCCAGCGCGCCGATGCCTACAACATCGAATGGGACGTGATCGACGGCTCCGACCTCTACGAGGTCCGGGCGAAAACCCACATCGCCATGGAACGGGCCCGCACCCAGCACAAGCCGACCCTGCTTGAGATCGACACCTATCGCTATTACGGTCACAGCATCGCGGACGCCAACCACAAGAAATACCGCACCCCGGAGGAGATCGAAGACTACAAACAGAACCACGATCCGATCAATGTGTTCCGGCGCACGCTGATCGGCGAAGGCGTTCTCACCGAAGAAAGCGCCGCCGCCCTCAACAAGGCCGCCGCCGAGGAAGCCGCCGCCGCCGTGAAATTTGCCGACGATTCCCCCGCTCCCACCATTGCCGACATCGGCACCGATGTTTACTGGGAAAGCGACCACCACACCCCGGCGTCCCAAATCGGCCGGCATTTCTTCAACGATTGACCACCCCATTCTCCATGTCACGCATTCTCACCTACCGTGAAGCGCTCCGCGAAGGCCTCGATGAGGAACTCGCCCGCGATCCCAACGTCGTCCTCATGGGCGAAGAAGTCGCCCAATACAACGGTGCCTACAAAGTCACCGAGGGCCTCTGGAAAAAATGGGGCGACAAACGCGTTGTCGACACCCCGATTTCCGAAGCCGGCTTCATCGGCATGGGCATCGGTGCCTCAATGCTCGGCGTGCGCCCCGTGATGGAGTTGATGTTCTGG
The DNA here is from genome assembly GCA_037142115.1 of Verrucomicrobiota bacterium. Lineage (GTDB taxonomy): Bacteria > Verrucomicrobiota > Verrucomicrobiia > Verrucomicrobiales > Akkermansiaceae > Luteolibacter. The sequence continues at coordinate 5,061 of JBAXBG010000091.1, forward strand.
TCGTTCCATTCGGTCGCTTTCGACCAACTGGTCAGCAATGCCGCCTGCCTGCGCTACATGTCCGGCGGCCTGTGTCATTGCCCGATCGTCGTGCGCGGCCCGGCCAACGGCGGCACCGGCGTCGGTGCCACCCACTCGCATGTTCCGGAAGCCATGTTTGCCGCGTTTCCGGGCCTCAAAGTCTGCGTGCCCGCCACCCCGGCCGATGCCAAGGGCCTGATCAAATCCGCCATCCGTGACAACGACCCGGTCTTTTTCATGGAAAACACCCTCCTTTACGGCAACTCCGGCGAAGTGCCGGATCCCGCCGATGGCGATTTTCTCATCCCCCTCGGCTTGGCTGATCTCAAACGCGAAGGCTCGGACATTTCCCTCATCGCCCACGGCCGCTCGGTCATCCAATCCCTCGCCGCCGCCGAAATCCTCCAGGCCGAACACGGCATCAACGCCGAAGTCCTCGACCTCCGCTCGATCCGCCCGCTCGATCTGGACGCCATCCTCAAAACGGTGAAAAAAACCAACCGGGTGGTACTGGTGGACGAATCCAAGCCCTTCGGCGGGGTTTCGGCGATGGTGGCGATGCTCATCCAGGAACACGCCTTCGATGATCTCGACGCGCCGATCCGCCGGGTGTGCTCGCTGGACGCGCCCGCAATTTATTCACATCACATTGAGCATGAGCAACTTCCGAATCCAAATCGGATTGTGGCCAAGGTTTTGGCAATGGCCTGACGGGCGCCCCCCACCAGGGGTTAGGAACCACCCGGCAGGGTGACCAATCGGCTCAGCGGTGGTCCCCGGCAGGAGCTCTCCACATTTCTGCCAGTCCAGTCTTTTTCATTGCCAACAGGGTCAGGCTTTCTAGCATTCCAGTCATGACGACGCGTTTGATCCTGGCCGCTGTGACCGCCATTCTTGCACTAGGCCTGAGTTCCTGCTGTTGCATGTTCTGATTTCCACCCAACTAACAAAACCAAATCATCATGAAAAACCTCGCCTTTTACCTGTCCCTGGCCGCCATTTCGCTCGGCTTTTCCTCGTGCTGCTCGATGTTTGGCACGGGCTCGGCGCAAACGGCCGGGTATCGCACGGAAACCCGCCAGGTGAAAACCTGCGCCTATGACATCGTGACCGAACAAGTGGTCACGCCCGGCGATTCCAAAAGCGGCAAGGGCGGCATGGTGAAAACCATCGAGAAAAAGGTTCCCCGCTACAAGACCGTGACCAAACAAGTCCGCGTCGGCTGCGGACCCTCGGTGCACTTCTATTGCCCGAAGAAGGATTGCGGCGGCACCACATCCGAATCCACCATGCGGATGGCCACCACCCAAAGCTCGTCCGGCAGTCCGAATCTCGGCCTCATTCCAACGATGCGGGAACTTCCCCTCGCCACGAAAACTGTCACTCCTTGAGCGATTTTCCCGACCATCCTAGACAAGCGCGGCGGAGTTTGAAGCTCCCCGCGCTTTTTCGTTGCCCTCTGCCATCCTAACAAGACTGGCTTTCAGCCCACCTTTTCCCAAGCTCAGCCACTTCCCATACTAATCATGTCTGTGAATATCGAAATGCCAAAACTCTCGGACACCATGACCAAGGGCACCCTGCTCAAATGGCACAAGCGTGTCGGCGATACCGTCGAAATCGGTGATATCCTCGCCGAAATCGAAACCGACAAAGCCACCATGGAAATGGAAGCATTCGATGACGGGGTCCTCACCGAGATTTTCATCGAAGCTGGCCAGGAAGCGCCGATCGGAAGCGTTTTGGCGGTGCTCAACGGCACCGCCGAAATCGCGCCTGAGGTGAAGCCATCCGCATCCGTCGTGGAAAAACCCCAGGCCCCGCTGCCAGTCGTGACGGAAACCCCGCAAGCGGTTCGAGCCCCGCTGGCCGCTGGCGAACGCATCCTGGCCTCGCCTCTGGCCCGCAAAGTCGCCGCCGAGCTCGGCGTGGACCTGGCCACCGTGACCGGCACCGGCCCGGCCGGCCGCATCACCCAGAGCGACGTTCGGGCAGCAACCCACGCACACGCACCCGCCGCCGTTGCGGCAGCAGCTGCGCCACCACCCGCCTCCAACGAGGCGGCTGCGGCGGCCGCCCTAAGCGCCTCAATCAAAGCCAAATCGGTCACCGCGATGCCGGTAACCCCCAGCCCGCCGGTTTCCCAAGCGATTCTACCAGTCGCCAAGGATGGGGATGAAATCCTCGAACTGAGCACGATGCGCAAAATCATCGCCTCGCGCCTACAAACCTCGAAATCCACCATCCCCCATTTCTATCTGCATGTGGAAGTGGACGCCGCGCCGTTGATGGCTCTGCGCCAGCAGGTCAACGAACAAGCAGAGAAAACGCACGGCAACAAATACTCGGTCAATGATTTCATTCTCAAGGCCGTGATCAATGCCGCCCAGGCGGTGCCGTCGGTCAACGCGTCGTTCGCCGGCGACCACATCGTCAAATTCAAGCACATCGGACTGTCGGTGGCCATCGCAGTGGCCGACGGCCTCGTCACGCCGGTCATCAAATCCGCGGAAACGAAGTCGCTGCTGGAGATTTCGCGCGCGGTCAAGGATTTCGCGGCACGCGCCAAGGACAAAAAGCTCAAGCCGGATGAATACGACGGGGGCACGATCACTGTCTCAAGCCTCGGCGCATGGGGCATCGAATCCTTTGATGCGATCGTCAACCCGCCCCAAGCGGCAATCCTGTCGGTCGGCGCCGCCCTCGAAAAGCCCGTGGTCAAAAACGGCCAAGTGATCGCCGGGCTGCGCCTGAACCTCGGCCTGTCCTGTGACCACAGGGTCATCGATGGTGCCGTCGCGGCTCAATTCCTCACGGAGGTCCGCAAACTCATCGAGAAGCCGGTCCTGATGCTCATGTAGGCCCCTCCCGGGGGTCCTCCCGAAATGATCCCGCGTGAGATTGAACTGGTGGCGTGAAATCCAATCGATTCGGCAAAGGCTTGATGAATTAGTTATTTTTGACCTTATAAGATCTTCTTCTTAATAGTGTGAACAACCCATAAAAAGGTCCGTTCCCCATGATAAAGTCGGGCGTTCCACAACAATAATAACATGGGCAGGACTTACCGGGAACTAGGAATCAAAGCCGTTGTGGCGGGTATCACCACGGATTCCTCACGCTTGTTCCGAGGTTGTTCCCAATGGTTTCCCAAACTCTTGAATCGTCGGCGGCGGGCAACGGAAATTTGCCTTCCCGCGCATCCGGCGATACCCGCATCCGGTCCAACCAGTGCCTGACATGTCGGCCGCAACCCAATATGCCGTGATCACCGGCGGCAATGGCTCGTTGGGCCAGGCAGTGGCGGCGGCGATGCTGGCCCCGGACTGGCAGGTAGCGACGCCAGGCCGTCAGGAGCTGGATGTGCGGCAGGCCCCCGCCATCGCCCGGTATTTCGCCGACCGGCCGGTCGATTTGCTGGTGTGCGCGGCGGGTATGATCCGGGACGCGCGGCTGTTCCAGCTCACGGAAACGGCCTGGGATGAAACCTGGGCGGTGAATTATCAAGGCGCGGCCTGGTGCGCGGAGGCCGTGCTGCCCCGGATGCTCGACCAAGGCCGCGGTCATATCATTCTGATCTCGAGCTTTTCGGCGTTGCATCCGCCGCCGGGTCAGGCGGCCTACGCCGCCGCCAAGGCCGCGCTGCTGGGACTGGTCGCCGATCTGGCGGCGCGCCACGGCCGGTCTAACATCCGGGTCAACGCGGTGCTGCCGGGATTCCTGGAAACCCGGATGACCGCAGCGGTGACCGAACCCCGGCGCGCCGCGATCGCCGCCGCGCACCTGCTTGGCCGCTTCAACACCTGCCGCGAGACCGCCAAATTCATCCGTTTTCTGCACCAGGACCTGCCGCACACTTCCGGCCAGGTCTTCCAGTTGGACAGCCGGGTGAATTTTCCGTGATTTTAATCACCCCACCCGGCAATGGAAGGTTGCAATCCACCGTGCGATTCGTTTTGAGTAGGCGTCTGCCGCTTGGATCGACAGAATCTAATTCCTAGCAAAAAAAACCAACACGCCACCAATCCCCATGAAAATCAGCAATAACAAGTTCACCAGTGAAGAAGTCGTCCTAGATTTCCACGAATACGAAACCTGTGAATTCACGAACTGCCGGTTCGTGGTGTTGGGTTACGGCCCATTCGTGCTCAACAAGTGCGAGATCAAGAACTGCGAATTCACTTTCGCCGGTCCGGCCGCCAGCGCCATCCAGACGATGACCAGCATCTACAACCTGGGCGAGCAAGGCCAGCAGCTCATTGAAGGAACCTTCAATCAGATCCGTACCGGCGGCGGCACTCCCGCAGCCTGATCCCGACCTGTGGGTTGTTGCACGGCAATCCTCCTTCCCGCGGCGTTCCCTAACCAGGGGACGCCGCTTGGTGTGTCGCGGCTGCGTGTCGTCGTCCAAAGCCCTCGACTCGCGGGCGCGGCCTGTCCATGCTCGGGCATGGCCAAAATCGGCGAGCGCGCAAACTTGAAAGTGATCCGGGAAAAACCCTTCGGATTGTATCTCGATGGCGGGGAATTGGGCGAGATCCTGCTGCCGCGCCGCGAAGTGCCTGCCGAGCCGACTCCAGACCGCCATTTGGACGTCTTTCTTTACAACGATTCGGAGGACCGGCCGGTGGCCACCCTGCTGACGCCGAAGGCGATGCCCGGTCAATTCGCCCGCCTGCAATGCGTGGCGGTCACCGGCGTGGGGGCCTTTCTCGACTGGGGCCTGCCGAAAGATCTGCTAGTTCCGTTCCGCGAACAAAAGGCGCGCATGGAAATCGGCAAATCGTATCTGGTGCACGTCCACGTGGACGATCTAACCGGACGGATCGTTGCCTCCACGCGCATTGCCCGCTATCTCGACCTGGTGCCTCACGCCTTCAAGCCAGGCGATGAAGTGAGTTTGGTGATCTTCGGGAAATCCGCGCTGGGTTACAAAGCCATCATCAACGGAACCCACAGCGGATTGCTGTTTGCCGAAGGCGTGTTCCAACCGCTCCAGCCCGGCGAACACACCCAAGGCTATATCTTCGCCATCCGCGAGGACGGGAAAATCGACCTCACCCTGCACGCCCAGGGCCGCGCCAAGGTCATGGGACTGGAAGAACGGATCCTGGCCGAGCTCGCGGCGCGCGGCGGATTCTGGGCCATCGGCGATCACAGCAGCGCCTCCGAGATCCACGACGAACTCGGGGTGAGCAAGCGCACCTTCAAGCAAGCCGTCGGGGCCCTGCTGCGCAAACGCGCGATCCGGCTCGAAGAGCGCGGTCTCCGGCTGGCACAGGCCCCATGAGTCCTGTGGCTCCACCGGATCGATCTGGATTCTAGCGATTTCACTTCCGGCGCGTCCCGGAATCTGGCGCAATGCCGTTGCAAATCACAGCCCCCATTCGATCCCGGAATCTGCCAGATGAACAAGAAATCCCTCACCGAGGCGGACATCCGCACCAAGTTCATCACGCCTGCCATCGAGGCCGCGGGTTGGGACAAGCAGAAACAGCTGCGGGAAGAAGTCTATTTCACCGCGGGTCGCATCATCGTCAGGGGCAAGCTGGTTGCCCGCGGCAAACGCAAGTTCGCGGATTATCTGCTTTATGCCGGTGGCAAGACGCCGATTGCCGTGGTCGAGGCGAAGGACAACACCCACGAGGTGGCTGCCGGCATGCAGCAGGCGCTCGGCTACGCCAAGGCTCTCGACATTCCTTTCGTCTTTTCCTCGAACGGTGACGCCTTCGCCTTTCACGACCGCACGGGGACATTTCCCAAGATGGAGTCCGAGCTGGCCATGGACCAGTTTCCCTCGCCTGAGGTGCTCAAGGCGAAATACGACAAGTGGAAAGGCCTCAGTCCGGCCCAGGAAGCGATCATCGACACCCCCTACCATGACGATGGCTCGGGAAAAGAACCCCGTTACTATCAGCGCATCGCCATCGACCGGACGATTGAAGCCATCGCCCGCGGGCAGGACCGCATCCTGCTGGTGATGGCCACCGGCACAGGAAAAACTTACACCGCGTTCCAGATTATCTGGCGCTTGTGGAAATCCGGGACGAAAAAGCGTGTCCTGTTCCTCGCCGACCGCAACGTCCTCATCGACCAAACGATGGTCAACGACTTCCGCCCGTTCGGCACGGCGATGGCCAAGCTCAGCGCGAAATCCAAAACCATCCAGCGCGACGACGGAACCGAGGCGAAAATCACCACCGCCATCCGCGGCAAGTCGCGGCGGATCGAGACCGCCTATGAGATCTACCTCGGCCTCTATCAGGCGATCACCGGTCCCGAGGAAAAGCAGAAGATCTACAAGGAACTCTCCCGCGACTTCTTCGATCTCATCGTCATCGACGAGTGCCACCGCGGCAGCGCGGCCGAGGATTCCGCCTGGCGGGAGATCCTCGAGCATTTCTCCTCCGCCACCCAGATCGGCATGACCGCCACGCCCAAGGAGACCGAATACGTCTCTAACATCCACTACTTCGGCGATCCGCTCTACACCTACTCGCTCAAGCAGGGGATCTCCGATGGCTTCCTGGCCCCCTACAAGGTGGTCAAAGTCCACATCGACAAGGACGTCGAAGGCTACCGGCCCGAGCCGGGGAAAACCGATGTCGATGGCGACGAGGTCGAGGACCGGATCTACAACCAGAAAGACTTCGACCGCAACATCATCATCGACGATCGCACCAAGCTCGTCGCCAAGACCATCACCCGCTATCTCCGCGAATCGGGCGACCCCTATCAGAAAACCATGGTCTTCTGTGTGGATACCGAGCACGCGCTGCGCATGCGCACGGCGCTGGTCAATGAAAACCAGGCGCTCGTGCAGAAGGACCCGCGCTACGTCATGCGCATCACCGGCAACGACAAGGCTGGCGTCGAGCAGCTCGACAACTTCATCGACCCGGAGAGCATCTATCCGGTCATCGTCACCACCTCCCGCTTGCTCTCCACCGGCGTGGATGCACAGACCTGCCGCCTGATTGTCATCGACCGCGAGGTTGGCTCGATGACCGAATTCAAACAGATCATCGGCCGCGGCACCCGCATCTACAAGGACGCTGAAAAATTCTACTTCACCCTGATCGATTTCCGGCAGGCCACCAACCACTTTGCCGATCCCGACTTCGACGGCGATCCGGTCCAGATCTACGAGCCTCAGGCCAACGACCCGATTGCGCCGCCCGACCCCGGGGAAAACGAGACCCACGAAGACCCGCCGGATGGCGATCCCGCCACCGGGGGCGAACCCGAGGAAATCCTCGTTCAGCCGCCCGGGCCACCGGGAACCGACCCGCCCGGGCCTGAGCCGCGGGTGAAAATCCGCATCGATGGCGTGCCTGTCACCATTCTTCTCGAACGCGTCGAATACCTGGATGAAAACGGCAAGCTCGTCACCGAGTCCCTGCGCGACTACTCCCGCAAAACCATCCTCAAGGAATACGCCTCGCTCGATGAATTCCTCCGGTCGTGGAATTCCGCCGACCGCAAACGCGCCATCCTCGACGAAATGGAATCCCAGGGCCTCGCCCTCGACGTTCTCCGCGATGACGTGAACCCGGAGCTCGATGCCTTCGATCTCATCTGCCATGTCGCCTACGGCCAGCCGCCGCTGACCCGCCGCGAACGTGCCGCCAAGGTGCGCAAGCAGGATATTTTCAGCAAACACAGCGAGGAAGCGCGGACCGTGCTCCAGGCTCTGCTAGATCGCTATGCCGACGCCGGCCAGTTCGACATTGAAGATCCCGCCGTTCTCCACCAAAAGCCATTCAACGAAATTGGCAAGCCGCTCGAAATCGCCCGTTTGTTTGGCGGTCCCGAGGGCTACAAGCAAGCCATCCGCGAACTCGAACAATCCCTCTACTCCGCCGCCTGACCCATGTCCCTCACCGCCACCATCAAGTCCATCCAGAATGAAATGCGCAAAGACGAGGGCGTCGGCGGCGACGACCAGCGCATCGAGCAACTCGCGTGGATGCTTTTCCTGAAAATCTACGACGCCAAAGAAGCCGAATGGGAATTCACCGATCCCCATTACAAATCGCCGGTTCCCAAAAACCTGAAATGGCGCAACTGGGCCGCCGATCCCGAGGGCATCACCGGCGACGCATTGTTGGACTTCGTCAACAACACGCTCTTTCCCGGTCTGCAAAACCTGGAGGTCACCAAACAGGATGGTCGCGCCCGCATTGTCCGCGAGGTCTTCGATGGCGGCTACAACTTCATGCGCAGCGGCCAACAGCTCCGCAAGATCATCAACAAGCTGGAGGAAATCGACTTCAACAGCCTGAAAGAGCGCCAGCATTTCGGCGACATCTACGAGAAAATCCTCGGCGACCTCCAATCCGCCGGCAACTCCGGGGAATTCTACACGCCCCGCGCCGTCACCAAGTTCATGGCCGACCGGATCGATCCGAAACCCGGCGAAATCCTCATCGACCCCGCCTGCGGCACCGGCGGCTTCCTCACCTGCGCCATCAACCACATGCGCAAACACCATGTGAAAGGAGTGCAACAGGAACGCTTATTACAGTCCAGCCTGCGCGGCGTGGAGAAAAAGCACATGCCGCACCTGCTGTGCATGACGAACCTGCTGCTCCACGACATCGAGGACCCCGGCTTCGTCCGCCACGACAACACGCTGGCAAGGCCCTACGTCAGTTGGACCAAGGACGACCGGGTGGACATCGTGCTCACCAACCCGCCCTTCGGCGGCAAGGAAACCGACGGCATCGAAAGCAATTTTCCCAAAGCCTATCAGACCCGCGAGACCGCCGACCTCTTCCTCGCCCTCATTCTCCGCCTGCTCAAGCCCGGCGGCCGCTGCGCCATCGTCCTGCCGGATGGCACGCTCTTTGGCGAAGGCGTGAAAACCCGGCTCAAAGAAGCGCTTCTAACCGAGTGCAACCTCCACACCATCGTCCGCCTGCCCAATGGCGTCTTCGCCCCCTACACCGGCATCAAGACCAACCTGCTGTTCTTCACCAAGGGCCAGCCGACCCAGGAAGTCTGGTATTACGAGCATCCCTATCCGGCCGGGGTGAAAAGCTACAACAAGACCAAGCCGATGACATTTGAGGAATTCGGCCCCGAACGCGAGTGGTGGGACAACCGCGTGGCCAACGACCAGGCGTGGTGCGTCTCCATCGATGAAATCAAGGCCGGCAACTACAACCTCGATCTCAAAAACCCGCACAATGCCGACACCGGCCCCGGCGACGTCGATCACCTCCTGCCCGCCTACGAAAAGCTCCTCGGCCAGATCGCCGATACACGCGCCCAGCT
>JBAXBG010000092.1:0-14313 GCA_037142115.1 Verrucomicrobiota bacterium
ACTCGGATGCGAGGATGATGAGCCACGGCAGGCCGGATCCGGGTGGGCCGGGAACAGTGGAGGCCGGTCCCGGCTCGGTGGATTTCAGCGATGCCAGCCATTCCGCCCGCGTCCCGGCGAACCCGGAAGACAGCGCCACCTGGTAGGCGTCCGAACCGTCAGCCCCCTGCAGCGAGGCAAGCCATTCCGCCCGCGTCCCGGCGAACCCGGCAGATAGCGCCACCTGGTAGGCGTCCGAACCGTCAGCACCCTGCAGCGAGGCCAGCCATTCCGAACACGTACCGACGAATCCGGCAGACACGGCCACCGTGTAGGCATCATCACCGTCAGCACCCTGCAGCGAGGCCAGCCATTCCGTACGCGTCCCGACGAATCCGGCAGCCACGGCCACCGCGTAGGCATCATCACCGTCAGCACCCTGCAGCGAGGCCAGCCATTGCGTCACGGTGCCAACGAAACCATCGGCCACCGCGATCGCATACGCGGATTGGCCCGGACGTCCTGGAGGCGGCATCTCCAGCACTTTTGGCGTCTGAGTTGGCAGGGTCACCTCAACCCGCAGCAGACCCGCTTCGGACACCGCAACCTCAGAGGGTAACGGCATTTCGACCGGAAAGGCTGTCCGCGCGGCCACGGAGATAGATGCTACCGGGATGCCCGGAAAACTGGCGGAGAATTTAACGGGATCGCTCACAGTTTAGAGAGGCTGATGAGGTGGCTGGCCGCCGGTATTTGGGAAATTACTAGTATTGATGTCCATCACCTTGCATTTCCCATGCAGGACTGGGGGGAGATGCCGATTGACCGGATCGATCAACACCAAGTCCCAGGTTAAATCTCCAACCGCTAAAACCAGGGTATCAATCCATGACATCTCCGAAAGGGTGATCAATCCGTCCCCATCGTCGGGCTGGATCACAGGGGAGAAATCAATCACTACCGGTTCGCCGGGTTTTCTGCTTGCCTGGGCTGAAGCCTTCCACCCGGCCATCGGAACGGGCACTCCATCCGCATCCTTGCAGATGATTTCTACTGGCCCGAATGTGATTCCGCGCAAAATTTCCAGATTGAGGGTAGAGCTCATGGCTTAAGAGTGGAATTGGCGGGGCCGGCCGGGTCGGGATGAACCGGCCAGCCCCGGTCGATCAGACCTCAACTGTGGATTCCGTCGGGCGGAATGTTACCTGCTCCAGCGCGTCTGCGGCGTCGGCCAGGTGCTCGATGCGCCACTCAGGGCTGCCCGGATCGTTCTTATCCTCGGGGTGGGCGGCGATTTGCAGGCGGACATGCAGCTCGACCTGGCAGAGGATGGAACCGTCCTCGTTGTAGCGGATTATGAGCGCCCAGCCGTCCTTGAAGCGCATCGAGTTCCGGAACGCGGCCTGGCTGACGCCATCCTCGGGAGCGGTGACAAGACCGAACATCAGTTGGTCGAAGAGAGTCTCCGCGTAGTCGATGGTGGTCAGGTTGAACGCGTCGGTGACGACCCACTTGTCCTTGCGCTTTTTATAGCCAACTCCCGCCACGTAGAACTCCCGCTCGCGGTCCTGGGTGACCGGATCGTATTTGGCCGAGGTGATCCGGCCCATGTCGTAATCCAGCCACGGCGCGCCGGATGCGGGTTTGACGGTTTTGGACGAGACGGCGGGGACGAGCACGGTCCCAATGTTTGATCCGTCAGGGACGAACCAGAATTTTGCGCCGACGAGGCGCTCTGCGAGTGTACCGAATTTAGATGCCATGGTGGTGTGTGTGTTTGTGTTAGGAGAGGAATTGGCGGGTCAGACGGACCCGGCGGCGATAGGAGTCTTGAGCAGGAGAGTGGTTTTGAACGTCGTCTGGCGGATGACGTAGTCCTCATCCTCGACGTCGGCGAATCCATCGAATACGAGTTCATAGTGGATCGGGCTGCGGCCCAGGGGACTTCCGAGCAGGCGCATCACAGTGGCCTCCCAGCGCTCATCCTCGGACGGATCCTCGTCGGGGGAAACGCTGGGCAATTCGACCAGGGTGAGGGGTATGGTGATTTCCATCAGCAATTGCTGGCTGTGGGATTTCTGGCCTTTGTCGGCGCTGCCCTTGGCCACGCCCACGACCAGGCATTGGCCGCTGGCGCTGTTATTGGTGGCCACGGCCACATCGTTCCAGATATTGGAGCGGCGCTTGACGATCACCTCGCTGGAGTCCCACAGCCCATCCTGGATCAGAAGATCCCGGATGGCGGTGCGTATTTGATAGAGTCCGCTCATGAGAGTTGTTTCCGGTTTTGGCGCGCCGCCCATTTGTCGCCAGTCTCGACCAGGGCCGCCAACAGGTCAGCCTCCGGCGGAAGCGCGCGCGGGTCTTTATGGATGGTCACGCTCGGGCAGAGGGCAAACACCGCGCGGATGGGCGATTTTTCACGGATGCTAATCGTGCTGTATCCTTCTCCTACGACGTTGGCGCGGCGATGGCGTGTGGTCACCGGCCCGCCCGCCGTGCGGTCGCCACCGGCCACCCGCTCCACCAGCACGCGGCTGTGACCCAACCGGAAGAGCGCATGGCCTGATTGCTGCTCATACTCCTGGACGCGCATGCCGTAGGCCTCTTTGACCAAGGGGATGGTGAGGAACTTCCGGCCGCCGGTGGGCTTGATCACGGCCCCGAACAGCCGGGGACGGAATGGCGCATTGGCGATGGTCACGGTCGCGCCGGTTTCGGTCACCGAGGTCAATACGGTGTCGTCAGCGACCTTTTTCCAGTAGCCGAGACTGTCGGCCCCAAGTTTGTTAGGCTCGCCGGAGCGGGACAGGAAATGCGTCTGCAGCTCCTTTGCAAGGCGTCTGCCGAGGGCGTCGTTGAGCGCCGTACGGTCCTTGATCGCCCCGCGAACCTCCACCAGGTAGGTGTGTGCGGCCGCCGCATTGGAGGTGATGTTGACGGAGATCACAATGCCACCTCCTCGCCATTGATGAGCACGCGCACGACGATTCCGAGGGCGTCCACGAAGTCCTTGGCACGGGCCTCCGCGTAAACCTGGGCGGTGGCGGCGGGAGCTTGGAAGCCGCCGAGAAGATTGCCTTGCGCATCCAGGATGCGCACCATGGCGAACGGATCGACAAACATGTCCTGACCATAGCCAAGCAACACACCATTCTCATGGGCCACGCTCAGCGCCTGAATGGCCTCCGGGGTTAGGTCGAGCAGATCGGGACGCCAGGCGTGGACGTGTCCGTCAAGGACCGTGACCTCCACCGACTCAGGCAACCAGGTGCGGATCAGTCGTGCGAATAACTCCGCGTAACCCGCCCACTCTTCGTGATAGAGGAGCTTGCGGCCAACCGCGACGGCACTGGTGCTGGCGAGGAGTTCCGCGTCATAGTCACCGCCAGCAAAGCCGGGTGGCCAATAGGCAGCATCGTCGCCGGATCGAAGCCCCATGATTTGATCTCTTCCCGCGTCGGCGATGGCGCGTGCGCGCTCGCTGATGCTGGGTTTGGGTATTTGGCTGGCGGTGTCATCGCGTGCGGGGCTGGTGTTATTATGGATGGAAATGGTATCGCCGTCAATGAGGATGGAGGAGCCGAACTGGGAGCGCAGGCGTTCCCGGCCGGATTCCGGCACGCCGCTGAGGCTCATTTGGTAGCCGTCGTTGAATGGCTTGGAAAGCGGAGTAAGCACATCGTCCGGGGCGATGATTCCCAAATCTTCCGCGTCGGAGCGGTCGATGCCGGTCAGGCCCATGCCGCTGTCCCAGTCGAACGGTGGCCAGGGAGTTTTGAAGCGGGAAATGTAGCGCCAGATCGGATCGGTCTTGAGGGCGATCATGCGGCCCGGAGCGCTCGGGTAGTCCTTGCCTGGGCGGCCGGTGAATTTCCCGCCGTGCTCCTGCCAGATGAGCGGCCAATCGCGGATCTCGATGCGCGGCGTCAGGCGGACGAGTTCATAGGCGGGCTCATTCTCCAGGCCGATAGCGGTCTGATCGGATTTCCAGCGCGCATAGCCCTGGGCCTGGGCCAGATTCATGTCCCAGATCAGTCCCAGGCGGCGCGTGCTTTTGAGGTCCAGCAGGCTGCCCTTCTTGGCTGGTCCGCGCTTATACCCCTCATCCCGCAGGACCTGGCGCATCTCCTCGATAAACCGGCCTCGATCCATCAGCGCGCCATCAGCGCCATCCGCCAGGACCGTGCGCTCCAGTTTGATGCGCTGCAGGAGACGCGTTTGCGCCTCGGCCAATACCCGCTCATTTTCGACCTGCGCGGAAAACATCGCACGCATCCGCAGCTCCGCCGGGACCAGTTCCCATTCCCGCGACTTCAGCACACTGCCCAACGGCGTGCGCCCGGAAATCTGGGCGACGGCGTCCTGCAGCGGGGCGGATGTGGTGAAGGAAACCATTTGCGTAAAGCGGAAATTTGGAAAGCTGAAAGCTGAAATCGCTGGTTAGAGCTTATGGCGGCCGTCGTTCGGGCGGATGATGAGTTCGTGATAGATCGATGCGGATTCACCTGGCTTGTGGGAGATGCCATTGGCTCGGCTGAACTCACGGATGTCGCAGTCGCGGAACAGGCCACGGTTGGCGGGGGTGTCGTCGATGGTGAGGATCCAGGTGCCGCGCATCTGGTCGAGTCCCTCCTCGCGGAAGCGTGCCAGGTCGTCAATCGTCCAAGCGCCGTAGTTGGCCTTGCCGGTGGTGTAGGGCGGATCGCAAAAGAAAACGGCCTGCTTGGAGTCGTAAATGCTGATACATTGTTGCCAGTCGAGGTTTTCGATCACGACGGCATCGAGGCGGGCATTGAACGCGCGCAGCAGGGCGATGCGGCCCTTCTTGGACGAGTGCGCTGCGCTGCCACCCAGGCGGCCCCGGCCGAAGTGATCCGGCGCTCCACCGAATCCGTTTTTCATGCGCAGGAACCAGCGGGCCGCGCGTTGGATGTCGGTCAGTCCGCGTTGTTCCTTGAAGGCATTGAACTCCTCGCGGCTGTTGAGGCTCCAGTCGAGTTCCAAGAGCAGAGCGTCAAGGTGGTATTTGACGATCCGGTAGAGGTTAACCAGCTCACTGTTTTTGTCATTGATGACCTCGGCGGTCGACTTCGGCTTAGCGCAAAGCAATGCCCCGCCGCCGCAGAACAGCTCCACATACATCTTGTGGGGCGGGATCATCGGCAGCAGCTCTTTGACGAGCCAGCGCTTGCCACCCTGCCACGAAAAGACGGGCTTGGGTTCATTGGCGGTTGGCATCGGCTGGCTTGTCACGGAAACCAGCATTTCCAGCAGGATCGATAGATCCTCATCGGCGCAGGGAGATATTTTTTTGGAAGTCATTGGAAATGGACAGAAACGTGAATTTTATTGGAACTGCTGGTATGCGGTGCGGACGATTGCCATGGCAATTTGGTGAAGTTCCACGGCTGTGGGAGCGCGGCGAACATCCGGTTCGCACGGGGTTGGGAAATTGGGTTCGTCGAGGATGGTGATTCCAACCTCGGCGGATAGACCGCCAGAGAGCGGGATGATGAGTTTGGAGATGGGTGGCAGCGGCATGGGGATGATGGGTTCAGATTCCGTCTTGCTGGTCGCGGCTGTAGCGGCGGCTGCGGGCGAGGATTCTCGGCGATGCTATGACCTTGCCCTGGGGAACCTCGCTGGCGACGGCATCTGGAGCGGGTCGCGGGCGGATGATCCCCTTGGCCACGGATGTGAAAAACGCGTCGGCCTTGTCATATTCGTCTTTGCGTCCGTCATCCTTGTATTTCGGGATCGTGGTGAGGACGCGCCACCTGGCGATGGCCAGCGCCTTAGCCTTGAATTCAGGAGGGATTAGCGATGTATCGGAGCTTAAGGTGTTGCCCGCATGCGACCCGATGTAACCGAGGATCTCAGCCGTGAGATCCTCCAGGATGGGCACGACACGGTCGGGAACCGACATGGTTGAGGAGACCGTACCAAAATCCCGCACCTCCCTCTCGGTCATGGTGGACATCAGCCCGTCGACGGTCAGCATGACCCATGGCGTTAGATTGCTCATCTTCTCTTCGTTTCAGATTTAATTCTTGGGTCGCGAGGCCGGTGATGCGGCGGGTGGTAACAAACTACGAAACCCACCCGCCGAACGAACCGGACCCGCAACGGTCAGGAGAGCGTGATGCGCGCGCCGCACTCGGCGGCCACGACCTGGATATCCTCGCTCCAATCGACGAAGAACACGTCGCTGGCGGCGCGCTCCTCGCGGTATTCACGAACGCTGTCGATCATGCCCGTCTTGGTGGCGAACGTCTTCGCGAAGGACGCGTCCATCTGGTCAGGCGCATCAGACGCGAAGAACAGGAACACTTCACCGCCGATGATGTTCACGGCATTCTTGGCGGCACCGAACTTGGTGGTGTCGCTGGAAAGAATGCCGACGCGCACTTCGATTTGCGGGTTGATGGTCATCTTGGCGGCCTGTTCGTTGGTGATTCCGATAAGTTCCGCACCGGGCTGGCGCTTGATTACCAGGGCGTGGTTGCGAAACACGCGCCAGGCACCGATGCCGAACACGATGCGGTTGGGCATGCGACCGGTGGCGGTGGCGATAGCTTCGATTTGGGCGTCCAGCTCGGCAACCGGGTCGTTACTGGCGGAACTCCACACGCCGACGCTGCCGGTGGCGGCCTTGGCGGCTTTGACGATGTCGAACACCTTTTTTTCGTGGCTCAGTAGGGCCGCATTGACCAGGTTGCGCACGCGCGCTTCCTGGAGCATGCCGATTCCGGTTTCCCCGGCGAGCTGGCGCTCGTGGTCATCGATGGTGGTTTCCAGCCCCTGCGGCGCGCAGTTGAAGAACGGGTCCGAAGCGCTGAACTCGATGCGCTTGCGCGTCCCGCCCACGGCGCGGGCCGTGTCCAGGATCTGGAAGTCGTTCTTCGAGTCGTATTTCTTATACTGGCCATGGGCCAGTCCAGTGGCGACAACGGGCGCGATGAAATTCGCAAGCGAGGTGGCTCGGTCTTGGGCGAGGCCGCTGGCAAAATTGCTCAGATAACGGCTGATGGTGGCAGATGAGGCAGACATATTATTTCAGATTTCAGATTTCAGATTTTCCCCAGTGGATTAGTTAGCTGAGAACGGCGGGATCGACGAGGTAGGCTTCGATGAGTTCGTTCGCCACACCGGCCTCGATGGCGCGGGCGACCTGGATGCGTGCGCCGGTGGCGGGGTCGAGCTTGACTGCGCCTAGCGTGGTGCCATCGAGCACCAGGTAGGACCCGGCGACAACGGTGCCAGGCGTGGCAGCCAGCTTGACCTTGACGGTGCCGCCGAAATTCGGAAGCGCCACAGAGTCCTTGCCGGTGGTGGGGAACCCTTCGGTGATCACACCGAGGGGAAGGGTAGCCGTGGCGGAGCTAACAAGAGCTCCGGTGGCGAGGATAAATAATCCCTCCTTGCCGGTGTGATCGGCGGTGGGGAGCAATGGAATGATGGCGGTATCGCGTGCTTTCATGGTATTGGTTTCGGTTGGTCTTGGAATCGTCGGTGTGATGTTTGGCTTAACTCAGCGGAACAGTTCAGGTTTCTCGCCCTTGGCCATTTGCCAGGCGGCATCGAACCCGCACTTTTCACGGTTGCGGATCTGGGTCACGCAGGCGAGCTGCGCGTCGGACTTGTCGGCATCCGCATTGGCAACCACTTCGGGCGCGGTGGCCGTTTGGCGGTTGAAGATGCGCTCCGGGGAGGCGGCGGTGGCCGGAGCGGCGGGTAACAGATCCAGCATCGCCACGGTGTCGGCGCGGTTGGCGATCAGGCGCGCTTTCACGTCGGCGCGCTTGTCGGCCGGAATGCGCTCGCCGAAGCGGTTCATGATGGCGTCGGCTTCGGTGGAGGCTTCCTTGCCTTCCATGGTGGAGATCTTGGCCAGCAGCGCCTCGATCTGGGTGATGATGGCGGCCTCGTCGGCTTCGGGTGGCAGGTTCAGTTTGGCGGCGATGTTCTTCATACGGTCAATTTCATTGGTGGTGTTATGTATTGGAGATTCCGCCTTGCAGCGGTTGGAGAGTGGCTTGCTGCCCCGATTGTTGGGACGGTTGGTAAATGCCAGGCCGGCGAGGCGCAGCGGGCGCACGCGGCCATTACCCAGATCCTCGATATCGGGCGGGTCGTATTCGGTGGAGGTAAATTTGTAGCGCTTGTTGCGGATCGCCTGTTCGCCCAGGTCGGTCAGGTCGAGCCGGGCATAGAGTTGGCCATTGCGGATGGCGAGTTCCTGAGCCCAGGCCAGCGCTTCGGTGTTGTTATCCAGGTCATGGGACAGGTGATCTGGATCCACCAGCATGCCGGAAAAGTTTTCTGCGGAAGATTCCGCCTTGAATCGGTTGACGATGGATTCCAAAGCGACCTGGTCAATGACCTGGGTTCGGCCCTCACCGGCCGGGTGCTCGCCGGTGACTTCGATTTGATACCAGCCATCGGATGGGAGTTCGCCGGCGCGGTTGTGGATTCTTGCGTTCATGGGATGATTGGGCGTGATGGAAGTTATGGTTTTTGCTGGATGGACGCGCGCACGCCATTGAGCACGGCGGTACCCATGGCACCTTCCAACTCGTCAGCCAGGGCTTTGGAATCAGCGGGATCAAACAGCTCGGGCAGGGTGGCGGCGGCGTTTTCCACGAACTGTAGGAACTCCGCATCGGTCATGCTGGCGGTCTGCGAGGACTCTGCGATGCCATCAATCAATCCGCTGATCGGCTTGAGCGCCGTGTTTTGCACACCCAGCGCGCTGGCCAGCGAGGATGAGACGAGGCGGCGGTAATCGTCGGCACGGTTGCGGATGGGCGCTCCGTCCTCCAGCGCGGTGACCTGGGCGTCCATGGCGGGCGAGTCGGCCACCGTCATTCGTACCGAGGCCGGGGCAACGATCCGGCGCTTCACCGGGTAGCCGGTCTTTTCCTCGATCCACTTCTCGTCGGTTTCCAGGCCGGCACCTTCCAGCGCCGCCAGGTCCTTGACGACTTGCGCCGGGTCCATCTCCTCGTTGGCCGCCAGCTCGAAATAGGCATAGGCGCTTTCACCTGGCGTGATGCGTTGGATGATGTCCGAGTCGATGCACTTGCGCAGGATCTCTGAAATCTCGGCGGCCTCGGCGCGGGCGATGGCTTTGAACGTGTCGGTGTGCGCGCCGCCGGCCAGGGTTCCGCTGCCGCTCTCGGCGAGCATGGTGAGCTTGCCGCCGGTGCCGCGCAGCACGACCTGCTCATCCTGATAGGCGATGTGATCCTTGAAGGGATTGTTTCCGCGCGCGCCGTTGTCCACGGTCTTGATGTCGCTGCCGCCGGGCAGAACTCCGCGCGCATCGCTGGTGACCTGGTCGGCCATTTCCAGATACTCGTCGGATTTCTCCACCGGGATGTCATTGGGCATGATGACAAACACCGCCGGGATTCCGTAGGCTTCGATGAACCCGTCCCAGTCCTTTTGGCTGAGGGACTTTCTAACAAACGAAACCAGCGCCACCCGGTTGATCGGGCGGGAAACCTCACGCGAGATGAAGCGAGGCTCAGGAACGGGCTCGCCGGTGGTTGCTCCGAAGGCGCAGGCGGTATTGAGCTGCCAGTCACCGTAAAGACCCCGGCGTACCCAGAACCATTGATCGACCGGAGCAAGCTCAACCACATCCCCGGCGGCATCGGTGACTTTCTCCAGGCGCGTGAACCCACGGAAGGAGGCCATCGCCAGCGCCTCGAAGGCGGCCGAGAGGTTGGTGATCTTGTTGTAGGCGGCATTGAGCGCGTCCGCCTGGCGCTTAGCCACCGCTTCCTTGCCCTTTGGCAGCTTGGAAGTGATCTTGATGTCCCAGTCCATCTCCTGGATCGCCGAGGTCCGGCGCTCGACCAGGGCACCGAGCGTGGCATCCTGCATCTCGATATACCGATACGTCCATTGCAGATCCGCGTACGCGCCGCGCTCGCCGTCCTCTAAGAGATGCACCGCACGCGCTATAGTCAAACTGCGCAGCGGGTTGTAGTTATCGCGCCAGAGGTTGGCGGCGGCCACATGCAGCCGGTAGGACACCGCCTCGATGGCCCTGTTCATGATCCGTCCCAGGCGGCGGACGATGCCGGTGGCGGCCGGCGCGGTGGATGGGGTTGGATGGCTCATTCCAAGCCCCCATTTCCAGTTTCGCGGAGAAAGTTCATCATGGTGGAAGGTGAAGATTCGCTGATTGCCCGCCGATGCTTTGCACGGCTCTGCAAAGCGCTTGGAGCGAAGTTTCCGCCCAATGACGCGCAAGCGGCCAGATCCGGCCTAGAATCGCCTCCTGCGGGGCTGTTTTCGGGGCGTGTCATTGCACGCTCCTTTCCGGGTTGCGGGTGCGCCGGCCGGCGGGGCGCGGGGTGAAGGTGAAGGCTGAGGATTCGCCGGCGGCATGCACGGCCAGGGCGAGGGCGGTGCAGCGGTCCGAGTGTCCGGACTTGGTTCGGGCAGCCCAGTAGTCATATTCCCCGTTAGAGATAACCTGTTTCATTTCATGGAGGTCCTCGCGGATCGTCACGCTGATCGGGATGCGCAGCTTGGTGGGGGCCTCGAAGCGGCGGCGCAGACGGGGGAAAATCTCGCGCTTGAATTTCCGGGTGAAGGTGCAGAGTTCCACCTTGCCCATTTTGTGCTCGGAGGGCTTCCATTCTTTATGTGTGTGAACCATGTAATCTCCGAGGCCCACGCCGGGGCCGGTGTAGTCGAAGCTCACGCGGTTGGACGCGGCGATCCGGTCGGATAGAATCCGCTCCTGGTCGGGCGTGCTCATCTTTTCGAGAACCAGGACTTCGCGCGTCCACAGGATGTCACCCACGCGTTGCAGCGTCCACGCTACGGTCGGGTCATTGCTGCGGCCGAAGTCGATGCCCATGAATGTTTGGCCGGCGTGGCGCATGTCATCCAGGCTCCAGCATTCGGTGGCATCGGCAGACTCTGCCAGGGCGATCAGCTCGTAGGGCAGCAGGACGTTGGTGGTATCCAGCCATTGGCAGAGAAACTCCTGGGCGAATCCATCGGGGTCGTCCATCAGCTCGCGGATCTGCTGCACATCCACCGGCAGGCCCATCAGCACCGCATGATAGATCGTGACCAGGTGACGGCTCCACTTGATCTTGGCGTTGGTATCGTCCTTGGTGAAAATCTTGTGGGCCGCGCTGCCGGTGCCGTTGGGCGTGGTGCCGATTCTCACTTTCTTTTCGCCGCCGCGCAGCGGGTTGGTGATCGATGGCAGGATGGCCTTCCAGGTGGCGGCGGGCTGCTCGAAGAAATCGAACTCGGTGAGGATCACGTTGGTGCTCTTGCCGCGCACGGTGTCGGGCTTGCCTGGCACGGCGCGCATCCGGCTGCCGTTCTCAAAGAGGATTTCCGCGCTTTTCAGCAAGTGCTGTGAGGTGTTTCCCTCGCGCTCCTCAAAGATGTCCTTGATGTGGAACTGCCACGCATCCGCCCAAAGCTTGCCCTGGTCAAGCGAGTCGAGAGCCTGCCGCTCGGAGGGGGCAGCAATCATCCATTCGGTGGCGTGGTCGAGGCAATCCTCAACGGCCTCACCCTCCATCGTGAAATCCTTGCCGGTCTGGCGCGACTGGATCTGGATCTTCGCGCGGCTGCGGTCGTGATGGGTAACGAACTGATATTCCAGATAGATGCTGCGTGGGTCGCTGGCCGGATAGGGGTTCTTCCATCCGCTATGGGTAGTTCCCAGCGGGTGGGTTTCCACCAACTGTTCCAGCCCGGCGATATCCATCTGCCACAGCGGATTGGTGCTGGCCGCCTGGTTGGCCGAAGCCACCTGCGCCCGCAGTTGTTCAATCGCGTCTGTTTTTGCGTTCGCCATGATGTTTAGCCCATGCGGAAGATTCGTTTCAACTCGGCCGCCTTCTCCGCATCGGTGAGCTTCCCGTCGTGGGCCACCGCTCCGGCCGCATCCGCCTGGGCCGCCTTGGCTTCCAGGATCGCCAGCTTGCGTTCGTCGCGCGCCCCGGCCTTCTTGAGCAGCGCGATCTTCTTCTCTGCCTGCTGGAGTTTGGTCGACTCGGTAGCCATCTTGGCCGCCCCGGAGAATTGTCGGAAATCCTTGTTGACGATCCCCTCGGCCATGAACAAGCGCTGGCCCGCTTTGCGGATCTGCTCCTCGGAGTTCTCCGGGTTGCGCGCCATGTCCTCCATGAGTTGATTGGCCGCATTCTCCCGCGCTTCCATGCGCAAGTTGAGCGCATACCAGGAATGCCACTCGTAGAGCGTGGATTCCGAAACGGAAATCCCGTGCTCGCCCTGGACGTAGACCATGGCGTCTTCCGGCGTGTAGGCCGGCACCGTGGAATCCGTGGGGTTCATCAACCGCCACAGCGTCTCCTGGTCGGTTCGCGCCAAGTTCTTGAGCTTGGCATCCGAGCGGGTTTTGCGCTCCCGAGGTTTTTTGGTTTTCGCCATTCACGTCAGAGTGTTTTTTGTTTGGCAATGCCGGCCTTGGTGATGAACCACAGGACCTGGCCGGATTCGTCGTCATCCTCGCTGCGGATGTAGCTTTCCGCGTGGTTCCAGTCGCGGGCGTCGCGCAGCTCCTGGAGCGTGATACCGCCGCCGTTGAGTTCGTTGGTGAATTCCAACAGCATGGACTCGGTCTTGCCGTAGCCTGGGGCCATGGCCAGCACTTCGCGCACGCGGCGGCGAATCAGGGCGAGAGGGGTGGTTGGTTTCATAGGTCAGGAGGATTGCTTGTTGGCCAGGGCCATGATGGCGGCGGCGGCTTTGCCGATGGCCTTGCTCACGTCGGTGCGCGCATCAATCGCGCAGATCAACCGGTCGTGATTTTCCAGGCGGTCGTAGATCTTGCGTCGGCGCTCGTCTCCGGCGTTATCCAGTTCGGTGATCCGGTTGTTGATGCGTTCGTCACGCTCGGCGATCAGGTTCACGGCCTTGTCGAACAGACCGCGCATTTCCTTCACGTCGGTCTTGAGTTCTCCCTTGAACTCGGCGAACTCGGCGCGCGTGACGTATTCCTTTCGCAGTGCTACTTCCAGCGGTTGCGGATCGATGCGGATCCGCGTGCCGTCGGTAATCTTTTTACCGATCACCCCGCCGCCAACCAGGGCGACCATGACGCCGCCGATGATGGTGCCGACCATGGCAGGGTCGATCCCCTGGGCGGCGGTGGACGAGGTTTCCGCCAGCAAGGTCATCATCGGGTCAGCCCTTTCCCCTTGCGACCCTTGCGTCCATAGACAAAGCGCCGAGTGCCCTCGACGATGGCCAGCGCGGAGATCATCTCGCCCGCCGGCGTGTCGGCGTAAGTCCGGCGTCCCTTGCCGACATAGACCAGCAGCGAGCGCAGGTCGCCGTTTCCCAGGTGGCGGATCGCCGCCACCCGCCCGCGCGTGTGATCCTCCAGCATCTCGAAGATCTTGCGGCCGCTCTTCACAGCACCGACCCTTTCTGTTGGAAACGATCACGCTTTTGCGCCAGCGTGAGCAGGGTGGCCATTTCGTAGTGTGGCGTGTCCGGGAACGATTCCCACAGGCCGCCCCATGCCAGGCCGTTGTCCTCAGCGTGCTCGCTGCAAGCCTGGTGGACCTTATCCGCCAGGCGCGGGTTGCTGTCGTCCAGGTATTGGCCGTTGGCGAACACCCCGAAGTCGCAGGCAATCCCGAAATTATGGTTGGAAAATCCGGCCCGCGCATTGGTCACCTTCTGGCCGGGTTTGGTGCGGCCCTGGGCATAGAGCGCGTCCTGCGCCGCCCAGCTGCGGTTGCCGGCGATGGCGATGTAGTCGCAGCCCATGGCGGCGGCCACCACCTTGGCGGCCAGCGTGAAGCGGCTGAAGGCAGCCTGGGCTTTCGGGTCGAGCGTGGCGATGTTGCGCGCCGATCTGCTGTCAATGGTGGGAGTCATGGGATTCTGATTTCAGCATTTCTGCTTTCCGAATTTCAGCTTTTCAAAAGTGGAGGGCGCAGGACGCGTGTGGATCTAATTGATGTTTGTGGTCCTGGCCCCCAAGGGTGTCGTTAGAGTCTGACCCGTCGGACCTGTCCGACCTGTCCGACTCTGCGCGCGGCTCATTTGGCGCTCTGCGCGTCCACCGGCTGGACCACGTCCACGGCCAGGCCGGAGGTGCTGGAGTAACTGGCGGTGCCGTAGGCGGTGACCAGGCGGCCGGCAATCGGGATGCTCTTTAAGGTGTCCACCATCGCCGGGCTGCACGACGGCAGGGACAACCCTAGCCCTGCCGCCGTGGTTCCCGTTAGGATGGCGAGCGCCCATGCCGGTGCGCCGCCAGAACTGTTGGCGGACGGATCCGTGCCGTCCGCGAAGATTGCGATTTTACCG
>JBAXBG010000093.1:0-14274 GCA_037142115.1 Verrucomicrobiota bacterium
CAGGCGAGTCTGGAGACTCGCGGTCCGTGCCGGCAGAAAGCCGCTCCGGTTTTGTGCTTGGTGCGCGCCCACCGGTCACCTTGAATGCCACCATGAATCCACCCAATAATGCTCCCGCACCAGCGGCGAGCTGCCACACGCGCCGAAAGTTTTTGAAGCTGGGGGCGGGCGCGCTGGCCGGGGGCATCATCCTGGAGCGGAGCTACAACTATTTTTCCGAGAGCACGGTGAAGGCCAAGATCGTCATTGTGGGTGGCGGTGCGGCCGGGATCACGATGTCGGCCTACCTGGCGGACATGCTGCGCCATGTGGACATCACGATCATCGAGCCCAGCTCGACCCACTACTATCAGCCAGGTTACACCCTGATCGCGGCGGATGTGTTCACCCCGGAGGAGATCGCCAGAACCACCAAGGAGCTCATCCCCTCGAAGGTGAAATGGATCAGGGACTCGGTGGTGGAGCTCAACCCGGACAGCAACTCGCTGACCACCGCCGCCAGCGGCAAGGTCATGTATGATTTCCTGGTGCTGGTGCCGGGCTGCCAGATGGATTTCAACCTGGTAGAGGGACTGTCCCGCGAGAGCCTGGGACAGGGCAACGTGCACTCGATCTACGACTTCAAGGGTGCCGCCCTGTGCCGTGACGCGATCAAGCAGCTGGCGGTCAAAAAGGAAGGGAGGCTGCTGTTCACCAACACATATACCAAGATCAAATGCGGCGGCGCGCCCAAGAAGATCTGTCTGCTCACCGAGGATTATCTGCGCCAGCGCAATCTCCGCCAGAACTTCGACATCACCTATCTCGCCAACCAGAATGAGTTGATGAAACCCAAGGTCTATGGCGACCGGTTGATCGAAATCTTCCGCGAACGCGCGATCCCGGTCAAATACAAGCATCGCCTGGTCGCGGTGGACGCCGCGGCCAAAAAGGCGGTGTTCGAGGTGTTGCCCGAGCCCACCGGCAACCCGATCGCACTGGACTCCCATCACCAGCAACTGACCCTCGACTATGATTTCCTGCACGTGGTGCCGCCGATGAGCGCGCCCGACTTTGTGAAAAACTCGCCGGTGGCCGTGCCCGTCGACAAAGTCAACCCGGGGGGCTGGGTCAAGGTGGACAAGGAAACCTTGGTGCACGCCAAGTTCAAAAACATCATCGCTCTGGGCGACGTCGCCGGAATCCCCACCAGCAAGACGGGGGCCGCCATCCGCAAGCAGGCACCCATCGCCGCGGCCAATCTGGTCTCGCTGATGGAAGGCAAGGCACCGGCCCTCAAATACAATGGTTATTCCGCCTGTCCGGTGATCACCGAGTATGGCAAGGTGCTGATGTGCGAGTTCGGTTATGACGACAAGCTCCTGCCGACCATCCCGTTTCTCGATCCGGCGGTGGAACGCGGGATGTGGTGGCTGCTCAAAGTCCACGGCCTCAAGCCGATGTATTACCACGGGATGTTGAAGGGCCTCATCTAGAAAATCCCCGCCATGACCCGCGATACGCTAGCCGACGTGCTCGAGGAATACGCCTTGCTGCTGGAGCTCAAGGCTGAGAACCCGTTCAAGGTGCGGGAGTTTCCGCTAGGCGAGGTGACGCCGCTGGCCGCGGAGATTCTGGACCTGCTGCGCCTCCACCCCGAAATCTCCCAGGTCGCCATCGGCGGATCGTTGCGCCGCGCCATGGAAACCGTGCACAATCTGGATTTCCTGGTGGCCACCAAGGAACCGGCGCTGGTCTGCGAGGACTTCACCACCCTGCCGCAGGTCGCGGCGGTCATCGCCTGCGGCGAGACCAAGGCCGCGGTGCGCCTGACCTCTGGAATCCAGTGCGACCTGCGCGCGGTTTCCAACGCCCAGTTTCCCTTCGCCCTGCAGTATTTCACCGGCAGCAAGGAGCACAACATCGCGCTGCGCGCGCTCGCCCTGCAACAGGGGCTCTCGCTCAACGAATATGGGCTCACCGCCACCGCCGGGCACGCAGACATCCACGACGAGCGCGCGCTCTATCAGGCACTGGGGCTCGAGTTCATCCCGCCCGAACTGCGCGAAAACCTCGGCGAGCTGGCCGCCGCCGCCGACCGCCAACTGCCGCGCCTGCTCGAACTGAGCCACCTGCGCGGCACCTTCCACAACCACACCACCGCCTCCGACGGAACCAACACGCTGGAAGAAATGGCCGACGAAGCCATGGATCTGGGCCTGCAATACCTCGGCATCGCCGACCACTCGAAGTCGCTGGCCATCGCCAACGGACTCGACGAGACGCGCCTGCTGGAACAAATCCTGAGCATCCGGCGGCTCAACTCCGGCTACAGCCACTTCCGGCTCTTCGCCGGCTCCGAGGTCGACATCCTCAAGGACGGCTCGCTCGATTTCGACGACTCCACGCTCGCCCAGCTCGATTACTGCGTGGCCTCGGTGCACCAGCACTTCAACCTCTCCGAGGACGATATGACGCGCCGGATCTGCCGGGCGATGGAAAACGAACACGTAACCATGCTCGGCCATCTAACCGGCAGATTGCTCAACCGGCGCGCCGGCTACGCGGTCAACCACGCCAAGGTGATCGACTGCGCGGCGGCCACCCGCACGCTCATCGAGCTCAACTGCAACCCGTGGCGCCTCGACATGGACTGGCGCTGGTGGCGGCGGGCCCGCGATCTGGGCGTGCTGTGCGCGATCAACCCGGACGCCCATTCCACCGCCGGACTGCACCACCTCGGGCTGGGCGTGCGCCTCGCCCGCAAGGGCTGGCTGCGCCGCCAGGATGTGCTCAACACCCGCGCCCTCGCCGAGGTGGCGGCGTTTTTCCAAACCCCGAAAGCCGAGCGCTGAGTCGCGCGGACCGCGAGTCTCCAGACTCGCATTTCAAGGCCAGCGAGTCTGGAGACTCGCGCTCCCTACATGCCAGCGAGTCTGGAGACTCGCGGTCCGTGACAGGCGGCCGCTCAGATCCCGAGGAAATTGCGCATCAGGCGGATGCCCGCGTCCTGGCTTTTTTCCGGGTGGAACTGGCAGGCAAACAAGCGTCCGCGCTCGACGGCGGCGGCGAAAGTCTGGGTGCCATAGGTCGTCTCCGCCACCACCACCCCGGGGTCGCGCGGATCCGGAAAATACGAATGCACATAGTAGAAATACGGCTCGTCGCCCAGCCCCTGCCAGAGCGGTGTGGGGCCGCGGGTGGCGAGTGCGGAGTTCCAGCCCATGTGAGGGATCTTCAAGCCGGGCTCGCTGGCGAAGCGGCGGACGACGCCGGGCACGATCCCCAGTCCGGCCACGCCCGGGGCCTCCTCGCTGCGGTCGAAGAGAATCTGATAGCCGACGCAGATTCCGAAGTAGGGGCGGTCGGCCGCGATCCAGCCTTGCAGCAACTCAACCAAGCCGCGGTCGGTCAGGCGTTGCATGCAGTCGCCAAATGCCCCCTGCCCCGGCAGGATCAGGTGGCTGGCGTCACCCAAGTCGGCGGGGCTGGCGACAATCACCGGGTCCTCGCCCAGCGCCCGCAGGGCGTTGGCCACGCTGCGCAGGTTGCCGCCGCCGTAATCCAGGATCCCGACCTTCACAGGGTCTCCTTGGTGCTGGGGATGCCGACCACGCGCGGGTCGCGTTCGCAGGCATCGCGCAACGCGCGGGCCAGGCCCTTGAAGATCGCCTCGGCGATGTGGTGGCCGTCGCGCCCGTAGAGCAGCTCGACGTGGATATTGGCGCGCAGGTTGGCAGCCACCGCGCGGCAGAACTCCTCGACCAGGGTGAACGGCATGTTAGGAGCGGAAGGGGTGGCGGGCGGGGTGCGGAATTCGAGATGCGGGCGGTTGCTAAGGTCCACGACCACGCGGGCCAGCGTTTCATCCATCGGCAGATAGGAACACCCGTAGCGGCGGATCCCCTCCTTGGTGCCCAGCGCCTCGCGCAGGCACTCGCCGATGACGATGCCGGTGTCCTCGATGGTGTGATGATAATCCACGGCGATGTCGCCCACCGCCTTCACATGCAGGTCGAACAGGCCGTGTTTGGCAAACAGCGTGAGCATGTGATCGAAAAACGGAATCCCGGTGGCGATGGATGAAACCCCGGTGCCGTCGAGGTCGAGCGACAGTTCGATGGAGGTTTCGGCGGTCTTGCGGCTGCGGTTGGCGGTTCTGGAGGAGGACATGATCAGATGGGGCTAACAATCAAGGGTCGGCTTTACCGGCGGCGGTGGCTTCGAGAATCGCCAGATAGCGCTCTGGCACCAAGGCGGCCTTGGCCGCGGCGAGTGCGGCGGCAACTTGCGAGGGATCGCCATGGGCCTGGATCAAAGTCCAGGCGTCGCGGTAGGCCTTGCCGCCATCCACCTCCGGCGGGTTCTTGATCGCGGCCAAGCGCACCAGTTCCGACTTGGCGAAGGCAACAGTCGCGTCCAATGACGGTTTGAAATACGGATGGGTGGTGACCCAGCCGATCTTGGCCGTGGATTCCTTCTTAAACTGGGCCTCGAGCGCGGAATTTTCCTGCCGGATCGCGTTTTCGGTGTCACGGCGGTCCATGGCGGGCATCCGCTCCAAGCCGAGCTTGCGCGCGTGGACCCGGGCCTCGAGCGTGGCCAAGGACTGCCCGGCTTCTGACAGATAGGCGGTGATCAGCGGCAGAATCCGCGGCACCAACTCGGTGTAGGCGGTGACGTTGCGGAAGTTCTGCTCCATCGCGGCGAACGCCCGGAGTGCCTGCAACGCATTGCCCTCACTGCTCCACTTGAGAATTTTGAGCTTTTGCACTTGGGCGTCGACGGCATAGCGATTGGCGGCGCGTTCCGCGGACGGGACGATTTTGCCGTTGAGTTTCACGCCGCCGGCGAGCACCTCCTTCGCCTCGGCCTTGAGAGCGCTCAGGCACGCCTGGGCCTCCTGCAACTGTCCACTCGTGGGGTAATCACGGACAAACTTCTCCACCGTGTGAATCCTGTGGGCGTAATCCGCTGCGGTCAGCAGGTCCGGGGTGGGCAGCAATTGGCGCACTGCGGCAAACGCGGCCAGGCTTGGGGCCGGGCGCACGACCTGCACGACGTTGGCTTTGGCAACCACCCGCTCGTCCTTGATGCTCTTGCCAATCTTGACCTCAAGGGTGTAGGTGGTCGCATCTTGACGCAAGATCACCCCGTCCACTTTGGATCCGTCCTTCAACACGAACGTATCGGCAGCGAGCGGCGAAATCAGGGCCAGCAGCCACAGCGTGGTCGCCATGACTGGCTGTAACAGCTGGGCGGATGATAACAGAATCGTGCGCGGATGCATCAGGGGTGCGTGAAGTGGATCATTGTGCGGTGGACGGCAGGACCGCTTCCTGAAGCTCGGCGGGCGTCGTTACCCTACGACTGGTTCCCGAGGCAAAACGAACCTGAACCGAGCCGGCAGGCACTTGATCTTCGGGCCGCGCCGGACGCCGCTGGATCGCGCGCATCGGCAAGCGCTCGGCGGCCAGCTTCAACCCGGGTGGCAGGTCCGCCCCGAGCACGACCGAGACCCGGAAGCTGCGGGCCAGCGTGGCTAACAGGAGATCGGTGTGGAGCACCGGGCGGTCCAGCGCGTAGGCGGGCATCGGCATGGCGAGCTCGCTGAAACTGGCCACCAGCGGCCGTTGCAGGTCGGCCAACCGAACCTCGGCCAAGGAAACCAGCCCGGCGGTGGAATCGTCAAAGAGCATCACCAGGTCAGTGACCGGCAAGTCGATGAGTTTGGCGTCATCCGGGCACTCCTTGAGAAAGCCGTCGCCCGTGAACAATTCGGCGGCGGTGGTGGCCAGATCCTCGGACCAGAACAACCAAGTTTCGTCCGAGGTGATGGCGGCGACATCCAGCACCGCCTCCAAGGCCAGGGCGTACAGGAAGGCGCGGCCGGTGCCGAGCGTCTCCGGTGTGTTTTGGGAAAAGATGCGCAGGCGGGGGCCGACCCCGAAGGCTTCGCGGGCATGCTTAAGCACGGTCACCGCCTGGTCCCGGAAGCGTTCGTCGCCGGTGACGCCGAAGGCCGCGGCATAAGCCGACACCATCCGGAAAGTGGCACCCGCATGCGAGGCTTGGTCGGGGTGAGTTTTGCCGAGACGGGCCGTGCGAACCGCCAGCAGGCGGGCCTTGGCCGCCTCAAAGCGCGGGCTGAAAGCTGCCAGGGATTGCGACTGGTCGGCGGCGATTTCGGCCACGGTCTGGGCAAGGCCCAGCGTGTTGCAGCGGAAAAACTCCCGGCGGGCATCGGCCTCGGAGGGCAGATTACCCAGCCCTTTCATCCGGGTGGCCTTGATCCACCAGGCCGCGTCCTGCGGCCCGAGTTCCTTCTCGATGTCCTCGACGCTCCACATCCACTGCGCCGGAGACGATTCCTCGGTGAGCCCCACGGCAAACAAACCCTCGGCCGTGCGGTAGGATTTTTCCGCGAACGTGATCAGCCCGAGCGCTTTTTCCAACACCCGCGGATCGCCCGTCGCACGATACACCTGCAGCATGGCCACCGCCACCCGCGCCTGCCCCGGGCAATCCCGGGCAAACGACGGCAGCGCCCAGGAAACACCGCGGCGGGCCGCGAACACCCCGCCATCCAGCGGGTCGAACATCGCGCTCGGCAGAACATCCACCATCAACTCACGGGTGGTGTCCAGGGCGCGAGCGCGGACGTCGGGCGGCAGCCCCGGATGAATCGCGGCGGTGGCTAGCAGCTCCAGCGCACCCGATGGGAACAAGCCCCCCACCTCGTCAAAGCTCCGCGAGTAGGAATCATACAAGGAGGCGAGTTGGCGGACGCAGCGGACCACATCGACGTTCGGTTGCTCGCTCATGACCTTGGACACCTTGCGTTGCTGAAAGCGCTCGCGGCGGTTGGTGTTATCCAGGCTGCTGTTTTTGAGCATGTATGCGGAGGAATCCTCCCACATCTGGGTGACCATCGTGTGGGACTGCTTGAACAAGCTCACCACATCTCCGGTCGAACTGCCGTCCACCGGAATCCAGGCCACCGGATTGCCCTCGTAGGTCATCCAGACAAACAACGGCAACTGCAGCGGACGCTTGATTTCCGCACACAAATCCGCGGTCAGCAGACCCATCTCGCGGGCCGCGTCGCCGTCGATGAGGATCGGCACGTAGTGCGCGTTAATGGACGCCACCACCGCCGGGTCGCGGGCCAGCGTCGCCAGGACCTTTTGAAACCCGGCCTGCTGGGGCATGGCGATCACCGCAAACACCAGCCGATTGGCATCCTTGGCCCGCGTCAGCGAGGCTTTGACCCACGGTTGCCAATGAATCGGCGAATCCGCCTGATTGCGATAGACCGCCCCGGGCAACGACCGCAGCCCGTTGACTTGCAACTCGGGCGCGATCACCCCCACGGTGGCGGTGTCATCGCCATTGGCGGTTTTTCCCTTCCGGCAGGAACTGGACACAAGCGCCATGCCGCAGAGCGCCATGGCCAAAAGATATCGAGTTTTCATAAGGGAAGGACTGAAGCACGCCACGTCACTTTCCTCGTGACCCCTGCATCATGAATAAAAAACTTCCGCTCTGGCAAGCTGAAGCTATTCTCTCGCAACAATTTCCATCCCCGTGTGATCAGTATCGCCGTATCAAGTCAAAAGGGAGGGGTGGGCAAAACCACCGTCTCGATCAATCTCGCCCATGCCTTCGCCCGCGCCGGCGTGCGCACCCTGCTGGTCGACGCCGACCCCCAAGGTTCGGTCGGCCTGTCACTCACCCGCCAATCCGCCCAACTGGCGGGATTTTACGATTATCTGACCGACCCGGGGATCCCGCCCGAACGCTTGATCCTGCCCACCCGGCTGCCCACCTTCGCGCTGGTGGCCTGCGGCCAGGCCAGCGACTACGAGGCGGGCGGCGGGGCCATGGGGGCCCACCTGGCCAGGATCCGGGGGTTTTTCCGCGGGGTGGCCGCCCGCGGCTACGACCTGTGCCTGGTCGACACCGCCGCCGGCTTGTTCGGCGTCACCGGCGACGTGATCGCCTCCTGCGATGCCATCATAATCCCGCAACAGGCGGAACCCCTGGGCATCCGCTCGGTGCCCAAGTTGCTCGACGGCCTGAACCGACTACGGGTCAGCAACCCGCACCTCAGCGTGCTGGGCGTCTGCCTGACCATGGTCCAATACGACCTGGCCGACAGCGTCGAGGCCGCCGCCGCCCTGCGGCGCTTGCTGCCGCCGGCAATGGTTTTCAACAGCCAAATCCCCAGGGATCCTTTGTTCGTGCGCGCCAGCGCCCGCGGCCTGCCCGTCGGCGCGCTCAAAGAGGGGGCCGCCACCCTGGCCGTGTTCGATGCCCTGCGCGCCGAAATCGACGCCAAACTCGCCCCGCGGCCTCAAACGCACGGAGCGGCGATATCCGATCGCCCGCCCGTGACCCTCCCGAGGAACTTCGCCGATTAGCTTAAGGAGCGCGGGCTTCAGCCCGCCTGGCCGCGTGCTGTCACCAGCACGCCTACGGACAGTAGGCGCGGGCTTCAGCCCGCCCCGACTCTGCGGGCTGAAGCCCGCGCTCCGTGGCGCAACCACCGTGTTTCTGCGTTCCACGACCAGCGCGCGCTGGGCGGACGGATTGCGCCCTCCTTGAGCGAATGCCGCTTGCGGCAGCCACGCAGCGACTCGGCTCAATCGCCAAACGCAGTGCCCACCCGGCGCCCGGCGGCGATGAGCGGATGATCCAACGGCACTTGGCGGATCGTGCCAGCCACCTCGGCCAGCGGCACCAGCTTCAAATCGACCCCCTGCAGCGCCAGCATCACCCCGTAGTGCTTGGCCTCAATCACCGCCGCGCATTCGGTGCCCAGCCAGGTGGCAAACACGCGGTCCGCGGCCGACGGAGTGCCGCCGCGCTGCAAGTGGCCGAGGATCGTGAGCCGGGTCTCCTGGCCCGTTAGCCTTTCCAAATCCTGGGTCAGGCGGATCGTGTGGCCGACATGTTCGTCGTGAAATTGGCGCAGCGTCTCCTTGGCGGCTGCACGCGATTGCTTGCTGTCCGCCGAGTCGCGCGCCTGCACCAACCCGGCTACCTCGCGGGCGTCGTCCTGCGACATCGCGCCCTCGGCCACCACCACGATGCTGAAGCGCTTGCCGCTCTGGGTGCGGCGGCGGATGGCGGCGGCGATGTGCCCGACCTGATAGGGGATTTCGGGCAGCAGGATCACGTCCGCGCCCCCGGCGATGCCGGCCTCCAGCGCCAGCCATCCAGCGCGGTGGCCCATCACCTCCACCACGATGATCCGCTCGTGACTGGTGGCCGTGGAATGCAGCCGGTCGATCGCCTCGGTGGCAATCTGCAGCGCGGTGTCAAAACCAAACGTCCGCTCGGTCAGCCAGATGTCATTGTCGATGGTTTTGGGCAGGGTCACGATGTTCAGACCCGCCTCGGCCAGGCGCAGCGCGTTTTTCTGCGTGCCCCCACCCCCGATGCACACCAGCGCGTCCAACTGGTGACGCTGATAGGTGGCGAGGATCGCGTCGGTCATGTCGAGCTCCTTGCCGCCGATGTTCATCCGGTGCGGCTTGTCGCGGCTGGTCCCCAGGATCGTCCCGCCGTCGGTGAGGATGCCCGACAAGCGCGCGTCGTCGAGCTCGACGGTCTGGTCCTGGGCCAGGCCGCGGAAGCCGTTGAGGAAGCCGATGACGCGCATCCCGTAGTGGTCGCAGGCGGCCTTGCCCAGGCCACGGATCGCCGCATTGAGCCCGGGGCAATCGCCGCCACTTGTTAGAATTCCGATGTGTTGGGCCATGGGGTGATGGGGTTGAACCTGGATGGGAAAATGAGAACCACTGATTAAACTGATTGTCAACAAGTCGCAACTCCGGTCTAGATCACCTAAAAGGTGAACCCATTAACTGATATCTAGGTTGAATTCTTTCAGTGAAATCATTGGAAAATCAGTGCAATCAGTGGTTTAAAAAGCCGGAATTCCGTTTTTAATTTTCCTGTTTATGTTTAAAGTTCCTCGTCGGCGGGCGGCGGCGCGCAGGCCAGCGGGTGCTCCTCCTCCAGCCATTTCTTGGGCACCTTGCCATCCAGCCAGGCACCGTTCATCGGATAGACGTCCGGGTCGAACATGACGTGATAGAAATGCCACACCACGATCGCCAGGCAGGCGAGGATCGCCTCGTAGTAATGGATGGTGATGGCCACCTCCACCAGCCAGCGCGGGAACCAGCGGGTGACGTCGAGCTTGAACCAGATCGCCAGCCCGCTCACCCCCATCACCACGCTGCCCCACACCACCGCCCAGTATTCGATCTTTTCCGGATAGCCGAAGCGCCCGAAGCGCGCCTTCGGCCGGCCCAGCGCCAGGTGGCCGACGTTGGTCGCGATGTCGCGCGCGTCCTGCCAGCGCGGCCGCAGGTCGCGCAGCAGCTGGCGGCCGGCGGTGGTGAAGAGGGCGTAGCAAATGTGATAGATCCCGCCGCCAATCAGCACCAGCCCGGCGATGCGGTGGATCCAGCGGCGGATCTCCTCGCTGCCCAGCAGGTGCGCGTACCAGGTGGTCGGGAATTTGAGCGCGAACCCGGTGACCGCCAGCACGATGAAGCTCGCCATCAGCACCAGGTGCTGGAGCCGCTGGCCGCGGTCCATCCGCTCGACCATCTCGCCCTGCGCGCGCCGCCGCGCCGCCGCCTTGCGCCACCACCACACGCCGTTGTGCAGACCCAGCAAGCCAACCGTCAGCACGATCAGGATGATATAGATCTTTTTCACCCAGCGGTTGACCACCATGCCGATTTCAGCGCCCTGGTCGGCATCGCCGTGGATTTTCCCGCCCACAAAGCTCTGGCTGGCCCCCGGATGGCACTTGCCGCAGGTGGTCATCAAATGCGCGGGATGGATCATCGAGCCCGGATCTTTCGAGCGCAGGATCTTGTGATAGCCGTGGCAGCTCGCGCAATTCGCCGCGGTGGTGGACCCGCCGGTGGCCGCCAAGCCATGATAACTCTCGAAGAACGTTTTCACCCGGTCGTTGGGCATCCCGAAGCGGCTGTTGATCCGCTCGCTGGCGTGGCACTTGCTGCACGCCTCGGCGGTGCGGAACGACGTCTCCGGCCCTTTGAGCCCAACGATCTGGTGTTCGGCGTGGCAGTCACTGCAGGTCGCCGCCTCACCCGCGCCTTTGAGCATCGCCTGGCCGTGCACGCTGGCGGTCACGTCGGCCGCCTCCTGGCCGTGACACTTCCCGCAAGTCTTGACCAGGTTGGTGACGTGGATCCTGGAGGCGCTGGATTTGCGCCCGAACACCTCGTGCGCGCCATGGCAATCCTTGCAGGTCGCGGCGGCGGCGTTGCCATTGTGCAGCGCGATCCCGTGCACGCTGGCCCCGAAACTTTTCGATTGCGTGGCATGGCACGCCGCGCAATCCACCGGCTTGGGCGCCT
This sequence comes from Verrucomicrobiota bacterium, assembly GCA_037142115.1. Taxonomy (GTDB): domain Bacteria; phylum Verrucomicrobiota; class Verrucomicrobiia; order Verrucomicrobiales; family Akkermansiaceae; genus Luteolibacter. Next base: position 11,388 of record JBAXBG010000093.1, read on the forward strand.
TGGCGTCATCCGGGTGCTCGGCGGTGAGGTCCTTGTGGCACTCGGCGCAGCGGGTCTTGCCGTGCACCGAGTCTTTGAGCTTCGCGGCATCAACAAACAACGAACGCGTCTTGCCGTCCGGCAGGTCTTTGGTCAGGTCCTTGTCACTGTGGCACTCCAGGCATTTGTCGTTAGGGATCCCCGCGTCGGCCGCCAGCGCCGCGCCGGACAGCAGGGCGACCACACACCCTAACAGCATGGCCCTGGAGACCAGCGGGTTGCGTCCCGCATCCAGCCAACGGCCCCGCCCTCTGCCACCTGCCGGATTGCTAACCTGTTGCATGGTTCACATGCTTGGACGATCCGCGGCTTGCGGCAAGCTGGAAATCGCTGGATCCCGGAGACTTGAAGCGCGGTTGTGCATCGCTTTGCATAAGGTGCGCACCAATCCGCTTTCCAGGGCGTCCCCCTGCTCTGATCTTGCCAGTGCCTGCCAAACCTTCACTTTGCAGCCTAATGGATCAGCTTGGACGCGCCTCGGCGGCCACCACATCCTTCGCTAGCATCAACCTCACTCCCATGCGCACCTCATTCCGCATCACCCTTCGCCTGCTCGGTGTTATCTGGCTGATGGCCTGGCCCGCCGCCGCCGAAGTCGCCGTCAAAAAGGAGCTCATCCCCAATGACAAGTGCCTGGAATGCCACAGTGACAAGGACCTGACCAAAGACCTGCCCAACGGCAAACAGCTGTCGATCTTCGTGGATGAAAAAATCCGCCAGTCGTCGGTCCACGCCAAGGTGGCGTGCGCGGCCTGCCACACCGACCTCACCGCCGAGCACCCGGACGACGCCAAGCCGCCCAAGCCCGTCGCGTGCGCGTCCTGCCACAAGCAACAGGCGGACATTTACGCCACCAGCATCCACGGCCTGAGCCGCGCGATGGGGTCCTCGGGCGCGGCCACCTGCACCAGCTGCCACGGCACCCACGACATGCTCTCGCCGTCCAACCCGAACTCGCCGGTGTTCAAGTTGAACCTGGCGCGCACCTGCGCCAAGTGCCACGACAACAAGGGCATCACCGACGAATACAAGATGCGCTTCCCCAATGTCTCCGCCCAATACCGCGACAGCATTCACGGCCACGGCGTCCAGAACATGGGGCTGATCGTCGCGCCCTCGTGCAACGACTGCCATGGCGTCCACAACATCAAGCGCAGCGTCGACCGCAGCTCGCCGATCAACAAGGCCAACCTCGCCGCCACCTGCGGCAAATGCCACCTCGGCATCGAGGAAAAATATAACAAGAGCGTCCACGGCCAGCTGCTCAAGAACGGCGACTCGCGCGGCCCGACCTGCAACGACTGCCACACCGCCCACGAAATCGAGCTGCCCAGCAACGCGCACTTCAAGCAGGCCACCGACAAGCGCTGCGGCAAGTGCCACGAGGAAAGCCTCAAGCACTACCAGGACACCTATCATGGCAAGGCGATGTCGCTGGGCCAGCCCAACGCCACCACCGACGTCGCCGCCTGTTATGATTGCCACGGCGACCACAACATCCTGCCGGTTTCCGACCCCGCCTCACAGCTTTCAAAACAGAACATCCGCGCCACCTGCGCCAAGTGCCATCCGGGTGCCACCGTCGGGTTCACCCAATACGCGCCGCACGCCAACCCGCTCGACGGCAAGAAGTATCCGGCACTGCACCTCACCTTTGTGCTGATGACCGCGCTGCTGCTGGGCGTGTTCGCGTTCTTCGGCGGCCACACCCTGCTGTGGCTCGCCCGCTCGATCTGGGTCTATCGCCACGACTCCAAAACCTACCGGGAGACCAAGTTCGAGACCCAGCGCGACGACGAGTGGTTCACGCGCTTTACGCCGTTTGACCGCTTCCTGCACTTCCTGGTGGTCACGAGCTTCCTGCTGCTGGTCATCACCGGCATGCCGCTCAAGTTCTACTACACCGACTGGGCGCGGGCCCTGTTCCATGTCATCGGCGGCGCGCAAACCGCCCGCTCGCTCCACCGCTTCGGCGCGTTGATCACCTTCCTCTACTTCGCCCTGCACCTTTTCGACCTGGTCAAGTCGTCGTGGCTCAACCGCGACGCGATGCGCAACCCCGCAACCGGCAAGTGGGAACTCAAACGGGTCTGGGGTGCCATCTTCGGCGCGGACTCGATGGTGCCCTCGCTCCAGGACGGGCGCGAATTCATCGCCCACCAGAAATGGTTCTTCGGCAAGGGGCCCAAGCCGCAGTTCGACCGCTGGACGTATTGGGAGAAATTCGACTACTTCGCGGTGTTCTGGGGGATCTTTGCCATCGGCCTGTCCGGCATGGTGATGTGGTTCCCGCAGTTCTTCACCGCGTTTTTACCCGGCTGGATCATCAACATCGCGCTGATCATCCACTCCGACGAGGCGCTGTTAGCCGCCGGCTTCATCTTCACCGTGCACTTCTTCAACACCCACTTCCGGCTGGAGAAATTCCCGATGGACAACGTGATCTTCTCGGGCCGCATCTCCAAAACCGAGATGCTCCACGAGCGCAAACGATGGTATGACCGCCTGGTCGCCGAGGGCCGCCTCGACGCCTACCGCGTCCGCGACGAATGGGAACGCTGGAAATCCATCGCCCGACCGATCGGCTTCACCTTCTTCGGCATCGGCCTGGTCCTGCTCGTCCTGATTATCTATGCGATGGTCTCGCGCCTCACCCACTGACCTCCAAGTGTCTGCCGCGTCCTGCGGCAGCCCGGTCGCGGAGCGACCCCATGAAGGTAGCCGTGGGTTTCAACCCACGGTCCGGCGGATCGATTGGGATAGATCAACGCCACCACCCTGGCTCACTTGACGGAGGGGCACGGAAGGGCGATATCCGATCGCCCATGCCCGTGGGTGGATAATGCCG
>JBAXBG010000094.1:0-14137 GCA_037142115.1 Verrucomicrobiota bacterium
CGAGCCCACCCCACCCCGGTTTGCGAGAAATTCGCACCTCAGGAGCGAATTTTTCCATTTCCGGCTTGCCAGCCCCCGGACGTCTGCTAAACCACCCGCCCCGCGGGATCTTCGGAGTCGAATCCACCCACCACCGCGGTCACGCGAACTTACGCACACCATGGCACGCATTCTAGGAATTGAAATCCCCAACGAGAAGCGCATTGAAGCTTCCCTGCCCTATATGTTTGGCATTGGCCGCCCCACGGCCGCCAAGATCCTCGAACATGCAGGCGTCGACCCCAACATCCGCACCGGTCAGCTCAGCGAAGAGCAGTTGGTGCGCATCTCCCAAGTGATCCAGACCGAGTCGATCATGGTGGAGGGCGACCTGCGCCGCGAACGCCAATCGCAATTGAAGCGCCTCACCTCGATCAACTGTTACCGCGGTATCCGCCACAAGCGTGGTTTGCCGGTCCGTGGCCAGCGCACCCGCACCAATGCCCGCACCCGCAAGGGCAAGAAGAAGACCGTGGGCGTTAAGAAATAATTCACCGCACTTTTGACCCATGTCTGACGAAGAAACAAAAAAAGATGCTGCCGCTCCCGTGGTGGCCAGCGCCCCGGCCCCAGCAGCCGTTGTGGCACCTGTCACGGCCGCTGTCGAGGCACCGAAGAAGGATGCCAAGCGCGACATTTTCGCCGAAATCGGCGGAGGTGAGGAGGAAATCAAGATTCACAAGGCCAAGGGCGCGAAGAACGTTCTGCGCGGCGTGGTCCATGTGACCGCCACCTTTAACAACACTCTGGTTAGCGTGACGGACGTCAACGGCAACGCGATCGGTTGGTCGAGTGCCGGCAAGATGGGCTTCAAGGGCTCGCGCAAGAGCACGGCCTACGCCGCCCAGGTGGTGTCGCAGGACGCCTGCCGCCAAGCGATGGGCCACGGCCTCAAGGAAGTGGACGTGCGCGTCAAGGGTCCGGGTTCCGGCCGTGAAAGCGCCGTGCGCGCCGTGCAAGGTCTCGGTCTGGAAATCCTCTCGATCCGCGACGTCACCCCGATCCCGCACAATGGCTGCCGCCCGAAAAAGGCCCGCCGCGTGTAATCCTCACCTTTTAGAAATTCCACTATGGCACGTTACACAGGTCCCCGCGCGAAAATCAGCCGCCGTTTCGGCGTCTCACTTTTCGGCCCATCCAAGGCATTCGAACGCCGCAACTTCCCGCCCGGTCAGCACGGTGTGCGCGCCGGTCGCAAGAAGAAGAGCGAATACTCCGTCGCCCTCGGCGAGAAGCAGAAACTCCGATTCCAATACGGGGTGCTCGAAAAACAATTCCGCGGTTATTACGAGATCGCCGCCCGCCGCCGCGGTGTGACTGGTGCTATTTTGCTCCAGCTGCTGGAAACCCGCCTCGACAACGTCTGCTACCGCTCGGGCTTCGGCAACAGCCGCCAGGCCGCGCGTCAGATCGTCAATCACGGCCACATCCTGGTCAACGGCCAGTGCGTGGACATCCCGAGCTATCAGGTGAAGCCGGGCGACCTGATCAAGGTCGGTGCCAAGCCCTCCTCCCAGCAATTGGTGCTGCGCATGACCGACCTGACCCAGGCGATGCCGGTGGTCGATTGGTTGAGCGTGGACAAGGACAAGCTCGAAACCACCGTGTCGCGCGTGCCGGAACGTTCCGACATCGACCCGCTGGTCAACGAGCAGCTCATCGTCGAGCTCTACTCCCGCTGATTTACTTTTCATTGTTTGGTTTTTGTTGATCAAAGGCGCCCGGACACCCGTCCGGGCGTTTTTTGTTGGCAGCCGCAGGGGCCGGCAAATGGTTTGGAGCACGCCGGGGATTGCGGCGCGAAAAAGCCGCAACTTGTGGTTGCCAGCTGGCGCCGCCCGCGAACATTCTGCGCGCCGCTGCGCCACCCGCTCACCTTGACCCCTCCGCAAATCATCATGAAAAACACGTTTCCCTACTGGGCTATCAGCCTCGCCGTTTTGCCGAGCATGGCATCGGCACAGCCGTCCGCCAACGAGGCCGCGACCCGTCTGCCGGAAATCACGGTGGTCGCGGAGAAAGTGCCGGACACGGTGCAGGCGGTGCCGCTGAGTGTCACGGCGGTGACCCGCGACACCCTGGCGGACGACGATGCCCGCACGGTGAAAGACGCGGCGATTTTCGCGCCCAACGTGTTCCTGAACGAGTTCACAGCGCGCAAACTCAGCAATCCGTATTTCCGTGGCATCGGCTCCAGCCCGAGCAACCCCGGCGTCACCACCTACATCGACGACGTGCCGCAGTTGAATGCCACCTCCTCGAGCATCGAACTGGTGGACGTCGATCAGGTCGAGTTTGTGCGCGGTTCCCAGGGAACCCTCTACGGGCGCGACACCGTCGGCGGGCTGATCAATGTGACCAGCCGCCAGCCGTCGCTCACCGCCTGGCACTCGGCCGCTGAAGGCAGCCTCGGCAACTACAATTTGCGCGACGCGCGGGTCTCGACGGGCGGGCCGCTGATCCCCGAGGAACTGGGCCTTGGCCTGGCCGGCGGCTTGGTGGACCGTGACGGCTACACCCGCAATGATTTCACCGGGCATCGCCTCGACAGCCGTGAGGATTACTTCGGGCGGGCCCAATTGCTGTGGAAGCCCTCCTCCGACTGGGAAGTGCGCCTGAGTTTGGCGGGCGAGCATGACAACGACGGCGACTACGCGCTGGGCGATCTGGCTGCGATCCGCGCCAACCCGCACCATGTTTCGCGCGATTTCGAAGGCTACACCCACCGCGACATCGTGGCACCCACCCTGCGGCTCGAACACAAGGGCACAGTCGTCGACTTCACCATGATCACCGGCCTGGTCCACTGGCAGACCGAGGACCTAACCGACCTGGACTACACCGCCGATTCCACCAAGGCATCCACCCGCCGTAATTCGGAAAAGGAGACCCAGTTCACCGAGGAACTGCGCTTGGCCTCGGCCAAGGACGCGCCGCTGGTCTTGACTGACACACTCAAACTGAAGTGGCAGACCGGCTTGTTCCTGTTCTCCCAGGACTACCAGCAGGATGCTTTCAACGACCTGACTACAACGTTTGCACCCCTGCCGATGATGCCTGCGGGTGTGGGTTATGGCTATCAGGAAAATGCCGACCTGCGGGATCTGGGACTCGGCCTCAATGGCCAGACCACCCTCACCGCGTGGAACAAGCTGGATTTCACCCTGGGCGCGCGCGTCGATTGGGAACGCAAGGAAGCCGACCTTCAATCCACGACCACGATCCCGGCTAAAGGAAATGTCGTCCATCTATCCGCGCTCACCGCGCACAAGGATTACTCGGAGGTTTCGCCGCACTTCGGGCTGGGATACCATCTCACGAACGAGGCCACCGCCTACGCGACCGCAACCCGCGGCTACAAGGCCGGCGGCTTCAACCCCTCCTCCCCCGCCGACAGTGTCGAGTATGGCCCGGAACACACTTGGGACTACGAACTGGGCGTGAAGACCTCCTGGCTGGACAACCGCCTGCTGGCCAACCTGGCCGTGTTCTATATCGACTGGCAGGACATCCAGGTCAACCAGCCCACGCCGGGCGCGCCCGGTGGGTTCTATATCAACAACGCCGGCCAGGCCACCAGCAAGGGCGTCGAATTCGAGCTGACTGCCCGTCCGCTCGCCGGCCTGGATCTGTTCGGCGGGGTCGGCCTGACCGACGCGCGGTTCGGGTCCGGCAGCATCGAGAGCGCGGTGGACGTCAGCGACAACCGGCTGCAATATGCCCCCGAGTTCACCGCCAACGCCGGCCTGCAATACTCGCGCGCCCTGTGCCAGGCGGCCACCGGCTACGCCCGCGCCGAGGTCGTGAGCTATGGCAATTACCAATATAACAGCCAGAACACCGCCAGCCAGAGCGCCTATTCCCTGGTCAACTTCCGCCTCGGCGTGCGCGGTGCCCGCTGGTTTGCCGAAGGCTGGATCAAGAACGCGTTCGACCGCGACTACGTCCCGATCGCCTTCACCTACAACTCGGAGTCGCTCTTGATCGGTGAAAGCGGCGCTCCCATGACCTGCGGCATCCGCGCCGGGGTGAATTTCTAGGGTGGTGCCGGGCAGGGCTGGGGGGGTAAGAGTCCGCCTGAAGGCGGGACTACCTACGCTGGAACCGACGATTCTCGGGGAGGTATGTAGTACCGCCTTCAGGCGGTTTCTTCAGTCATCCAAGCTCCAGTCCTCACCCCAAAAACTTCCCGGGGTTGAGGATGCCGCCAGGATCGAGCGCCTGCTTGATGGCGTGGTGGACATCGAGGGAGACCTCGCCGAGCGCCTGGTTGACCCAGCGTTTTTTGGCCAGGCCCACGCCGTGTTCGCCGGTGATGGCACCGCCCTGGGCGAGCACCCACTCGAACAGGAGGTCCAGCGCGCGGTTGGCGCGCTCGCGGACTGACGGATCGGCGTAGTCCCCGACCATCAGGTTGGTGTGGATGTTGCCGTCGCCGGCGTGGCCGAAACAGGCGACCGCGATGCCGGTCTCGGCTTCCAGCTGCTTGGCGAACGTGACGAGTTCGACGAGTTTCGAGCGCGGCACGACGATATCCTCGTTGAGCTTGGTCAGCCCGGTGTCGCGCAAGGAATACGAGAACTCGCGCCGCAGCTGCCAGATCCGCTCGCACGACGCCTCGTCCGGCGCGCGCTCGATGAAGGTCGCACCCAGGGCCTCCAATAACTGGTAGATCTCCTCCAACTCGGAGGCGACGGCGACCGGGCGGCCGTCGATTTCCACAATCAGGTGGGCATTGCCGGGCGGAAACACCTCGGCCCCCAGCCGCTTGCGGGCGGCTTCCAGCGTGAAGGTATCGGTGATCTCCAGGGCGGACGGAAGGTGCCCGGCATTGAAGATCGCCTGCACCGCGGCCGCCGCCAATGCAAACTCGGGGAAAATCGCCGCCAGCATCGCCCGGCTGGCGGGCCGCGGGATCAGCCGCAGGGTGGCCTCGGTGACCACTCCTAACATCCCCTCCGAGCCGGTGAACAACCCGACCAGGTCGAAGCCGGTTTTGTTTTTGTGGAGGCGCCCGCCGGTGCGCAGCACGCGGCCGTCGGCCAGCACCACCTCCAGCCCTAACACATAACTGCGGGTCACGCCGTATTTCAGGCACCGCGGGCCGCCGGCATTGGTGGCGATGTTGCCGCCAAGCGAGCATTCCTTGAGCGACGCCGGGTCGGGCGGATATTCCCAGCCGACGGCGCGGGCGGCATCCTGCAGATCGCGGGTGATGACGCCGGGCTGAACGATGGCCACCCCGTCGGCCGGGTGCATCCCCAAAATCCGGTTCATGCGCATCACCGAGAGGGCGATGCCGCCCTGGATGGGCACACAGCCGCCGACATAACCGACGCCCGCGCCGCGGGTGGTCACCGGAATGCCGCGCTCATGGGCAAACGCCAGCACCGCCGCCACATCCGCCGTGGATTCCGCAAACACCACCACCTCCGGCGCATGACTCGCCGACCACTTATCGCCGGAATGGGCCGCGATGACCTCCGCGGCCACGGTGACTTTGTCCCCGCCGAGCAGGGCGAGGAGCGGGTCTAACCAGACGGGTGGCGTGGCGTTCATGAGGCAGAGCGGAATTTTTGGCGGCGCAAACGTCGGCAGACTCGCACGGTTCGTCAATCCTTCATCCTAAAAGGAAAAATGGGACAACGGCATGGCGGTTCATTTCACCACGGATTATACGGATTTTAACAACCGGAGCGCAGCGGAACCGGAACGCAGTGGAGATAGCCGGAGGCAAATTTCACGGAGGCGATTATAGTGTTCTATCAGACTTCAAGCCCACCCAGCGGGTTGGTGCTTCAATCTTCATAACTCTCTAATAATCCGTGTAATCCGTGTAATCCGTGGTTTCCATTTTCCTTTCTAGCACCAGAATCCCAAGGGGATTGTGTCGCGCAGCCCAGGGTTGCGAGGAACGAGCTACCCTGGGACTGGTTGTGCATGGGAGCGGGACGCTCCCATCACGGCCTGCGGCGGGACGCCGCAGCCACCCGGCAGATTCACACGTAGATCTTCTTGTAATACTCGTCGGCCATGCGGTCGGCGTCGAAGAAGGGAACCAGGTCGTTCATCGAGTTGAGCACGATGCGGCTCCAGTCCTCCGGGCGGTCGTAATAGGTCGGGAGGATCCGCTCGTTGAGCGTCTGATAGAACCCGAGCAGGTCCTGGCGGTCCCGGTCCTCGGGGCTGAGGGCCGGGTCCGGAGTCGGGATGATGAACGAGTTTTCGCCGTCCAGGGCGAATTCGCAGACCCAGCCGTCGTAGGTGGAAAGGTTGACCGAGGCGTTCATGGCGGCGGTCATGCCGGAGGTGCCGGACGCCTCGCGGGTGACCACCGGGTTGTTGAGCCAGACATCGGAGCCGTTTTTGAGGAAGCGCGAGAGTTCGAGTTCGTAGCCGACGAGGACGGTGGCGTTGGGGTAGTGTCGGGTCAGGCGGATCAGGTTGTTGAACATGTCCAGCGCGCCGAAGTCGAACGGATAGGGCTTGCCCGCCCAGATGACCTGCACCGGGTATTTGATGTTGTTGAGCATGTCGCGGAACAACTGGATATCGCGGGTGATGAGGTCGGGGCGCTTGTAGCCGGCGAAGCGGCGCGCCCACACGATGGTCAGCACATCCGGCTTGAACAGCTTGCCGGTTTGGTCAGCCACCACCCGGAACAACCGCTCCTTCAGTTCCCGCTTGCGGTGGCGCAGAGCGGTGGTGTCGTCGGCCACCCGGGCGTGTTCCAAACCGTGATCCGCCCAGTATTTCTTGTTCTGGGCGTTGGTGACATGGGTGATCTCGCAAATGTTCGGATAGTTCTTCCACATCTGGCGCGACACCTCGCCGTGGAGCTTGGACACGCCGTTGGCAATGCGGGCCAACCGCAGCGCGGCCAGCGAGTGGTTGAACTCGTCGCCCTCGATGCCGGTGATTTCGCGCACCTTTTGCTCCGACACGTTGCCAAAGAACGTGAAGTCGCGCAGCAGGTTGAAGTCGTGGCGTTCGTTGCCCGCTTCCTCCGGGGTGTGGGTGGTGAAAACCAGGCGTTTTTTGACGGCGGCGAGGCTCTGGTGTTTTTCGTAAAGATGGAACGCCGCCGACAGGCCGTGGGCCTCGTTGAGATGCCAGACCGACGGGTCGACGCCGAGCTCATCGAGCAGGCGGGCACCGCCAACGCCCAGGATGATGTATTGGGCGATGCGGCGCAGGTGGTCCTGGTCATACAAGCGATGGGTGATGGCGCGCGACAATGGGTCATTTTCCTCCACGTCGGTGCTCAGGAAGAACATCGGCACGGTGTTGAACACGTCGCCCGGCAGAAACATCGCCTTCACCCACACCGGATGACCGTGAACCGGCACGGTGAAGCGGATGCCGGTGTCCTGCAGGAACCCGTATTCCTTTTTGCGAAACTGGATCGCCAGTTCACGGTCCTCGCCGCGGGCCTGGGTGTAGTAGCCGTAGGTCCACAAAATCCCGATGCCGCAGAGGTTCTGGCGCAGATCGGCGGCCGATCGCATGTGCGAACCGGCAAGGAACCCGAGCCCGCCCGAGTACGTCTTGAAACTCTGGTCGATGGCGAACTCACACGAGAAATAGACCACGCTCTTGGCGTATTCCGGGGCGATTTCGTAGTGGTGCTGGAACGGTTTGGGAAGGAAGGAGGTGGCCATGGGTGGTCGGTGGGAAAAGGATCTCTGTGTGGGTGGAATGTCAGGCTTGCGCCAATGGTTGGGGCCGATCCACCCGACCCATGTGAAATTGTCGGGAGGGGTCGGCGATCCTCATGGCGGGGCCTGTGGTGAAGTCGTTGAAGGGTAACCGTGAGGAATTGCCGGGAAAATGTCCAGTCCCGTGCCAACTCTAAAGCGCATTTTGGGCCAAGGTGCGAAAAATCCCACCCGCCCGGACGATCTTCTTTCTTCTAAGCCGCGGGCATTTCGTGTGTGATGCCCAGTGACATGAAAACCTTGGCTTGGATTTGTGGTGCCGCCTTTTTCCCCCTCTCGCTGCTGGCGCAGGATGTCGGCACCCTCCGCAATGACCGCGACCAACTCGCCAAACGCGGTCTGTGGCGCGAGGCGGTGACGTTTTATCAGGCAAATCTGCTGTCCGTCTCGGATCATAGATCCGACCTGGATCTCCGCACGACCCTTGGCGCGTTGATGTCGCTCAACGCCTGGAGCGAGTTCGACGACCTAGTCGAAGGCGCGGTAGCCGCCCACCCGCAAAACCCCGAGCTGCTGGAAGTGGCCGCGAAAGCTTATCTCGACGCGCCCCATTCCGGACGCCTCATCGCCGGAAAATTCGAGCGCAATGGCGGCAACCGCTACGGCGGCCGGAGCTTGGGCCCCGATGCCGATCCCGCCGCCGCTGCCGGCGCCTCGGTCAACACCAGCTATCACGACCACATCCGCGCCCTGCAGCTGGCGCGCCAGGCCGTCACTCAGGCGCAAAACGGCTCCGCACGCAGTGACCCGTGGGCTGTCCTCGACTCGATTTTGCATGGCCGTGAGGCGTGGAAACTCCAGACTCTCACGCCGATCGACGCCCTCCCCGAGTGGGGCGAGCCGGGCCCGCAAGGCGGCACGGAAGGCGCGCCGTGGGCGAAGGACGGCCCGATCCTCTATGAAATCCCGGCCACCTGGGAGGCTGCGAAAAACGACGGCGAGCGCTGGCGGCTGGCGCTTGCCGAACAGGCCCGGCTCCATCCGACTCGGGCGACGGCGGTCACGCTGGCCTTCGCCCGGTTTTCCCAATCCCAGTTTGGCACGGAAACCCTGTCATCCTACGGGTGGTGGCGGCAGCAGGATCCGGAAAGCACCAAGGGGATTCTCGCAATCGACACCCTGGCCGAGGACGAATGCCTGGCCAAAACCTCCGATGGCGTCCGCCGCTTCAAACTCCCGGACAGCCAGCATTTCATCGCGCTCTACCGCTCGATTCTCAAGGAAAGTCCCGCCGCGGGCGACGAACTCACCGAGGTCTTCCTCAACCGCCGCCAATATGCCAAGGCCCGCGACGTGCTCGAACAAACCATCGCCCAACACGGACCCGGCCAGGACGACTCGCGCAAAAAACTCCTCCAACAAATCATTGGCAACTGGGGCCGCTTCGAACCGGCGGAGACCGTGCCCGCCGGGGTGAAACCCAAGCTGCCGCTGGTGTTCCGCAATGCGTCTCAAATCACCCTGAGCGCCGCACCCGTGGACATGGAGGCGGTGCTCAATGACACCCTCGACTACCTCAAAAGCAACCCCGAAAAATTCGATTGGCAGCGCGCCAACCCCTCGCAAATCGCCAGCCGCATCATCCAGGAAAATTCCTCCAAGTTCATCGGCACCACCGCCGCCACCTGGAAAACCCAGCTCGTCCCGCGCGCCAACCACCGCGACACCCGCACCGAACTCGAAGTGCCACTCGACAAGCCCGGCGCGTGGTGGATCACCGGAAAAATCGACAATGGCAACGAGATCCACACGCTCGTCTGGATCGTCGATTCGGTGCTCGTCGAGCGCGACGTCGCCGGCAAAATCCAATGCTGGCTCGCCGATGCGGCCAGCGGCGCGCCGGTCGCGGCCTCCGAGATTGAGTTTTTCGGCTACCGGACGATCGACCATGAGCGCAAGACGCCGCTCGGCAGGCGGATGGATATCCTCACCAAGGAGTTCAGCCGCACCACCGATGCCGAAGGCAAAACGCTGCTCGCGCCCGGCGACTGGGACCCGCAATTCCGCTGGCTCGCCGTCGCCCGCAAGCCGGGCCGCGGCCCGGCCTTCCTCGGCTTCCATCCGCTTTACGCCCAGAGTCCCACCTCGGAAAATGGCAACCGCAACCTGGGTTACGGCATCACCGACCGCCCGCTCTACAAACCCGGCGACACCGCCCACCTCAAGTTCTACCTGCGCAACCTCGGGTATTTCGAGCCCGACGAATCCCGCTGGGCCAACAAGACCGGCACCCTCAAACTCCTCAACGGCCGCGGCGAGGAAACCGTCAAAATCGAAAACCTCAAGACTGACGCCCTCGGCGCACTCGCCACCGATGTCATCATCCCCAAGGACGCACCGCTGGGAAATTGGCGCGCACTCTATCAAATTAACGACCTGATTCTCGCCGCCGCCTCCTTCCAGGTCGAGGAATTCCGCAAACCGGAATACGAGGTCAAAGTCGAGGCCCCCACCGAGCCGGTGAAACTCGGTGACAAATTCACCGCCACCATCAAGGCCACCTATTTCCACGGCACCCCGGTGCGCAACGCAACCGTCGAGATCATCGTCAAGCGCTCGTCGCTGGGCGAACGATGGTTCCCGGTCTGGCGCTGGGATTGGCTCTATGGCCCGGGCGCGTGGTGGAACGGCGCCGACGCCCCGTGGCATCCCACCTGGAAAAGCTGGGGCTGCCTGCCGCCGCACCCGCCATGGTGGCAGGACACCCGCTGGACACCCGACGAACTGGTGCTCAAACACAACCTAACCATCGGGCCGGACGGCACCGCCAAGGTGGAAATCGACACCTCCCCCGCCAAGGAAATCCACGGCGACATGGACGCCAAGTATTCGATCGAGGCGCGGGTGGTCGACGCGTCGCGCCGCGAGGAACGCGGCTCGGGTTCGGTGATCGCCGCGCGCAAGCCGTTCGAGGTGGTCGTCTGGACCAACCGCGGCTACGCCACAGCCGGCGACGCCGTGGAAGCCACGGTTTCCGCCGCCACCCTCGCCGGCAAGCCGGTCGCCGGCGCGCAGGGCCAACTCACGATCTATCGGCTCAGCCTCGGCCCCGACGGCCGGGTGGACGAAAAGGCGCTCCAATCGTGGCCGGTGACCACCGACGCCCAAGGTGAAATCCATCAGCCATTCGCCGCGCCCGCCACCGGCCAATACCGGCTGGCTGCCAGCCTCGCGCTCAAGGGCGGCGACCCTGCGGAAGGCGCCACCATCTTGAACGTGCATGGTCCGGGGCGCGACGACCCCGCCGCCTGGATGTTCGGCCCGCTGGAACTGGTGGCCGACAAAGCGGCCTACGCGCCCGGCGAGACGCTCAAGCTCCGCGTCAACAGCGACCGCACAAACGCCCAGGTCTGGCTGTTCCTCCACATCGCCGGCTCCGCCAGCCGCGAGGCCAAGCTCATCCAACTCGACGGCAAAAGCCTGGAAGTGCCCGTCCCGCTCGATCTCAAGGACATGCCCAACATGTTCATCGAAGGCATCACCGTCCACGGCGCCAAAGTCCACACCGCGACCCGCCAGGTCCTGCTGCCACCGGTTAGCAAGATGATCGACGTCACCCTCGAACCCGCGAAATCCAAGGTCAAACCCCGGGAGAAATCCAGCCTCCGCGTCACCCTGCGCGATGCCGACGACCAGCCGGTCACCGGCACCGCCGTGCTCACAATCTATGACAAATCGCTTGAGGCGATCACCCACGGATCAAACGTCGGCCCGATCCAGGAGAATTTCTGGAAGTGGCAAAACAGCTACTACGGAAATAGTGGTGCCAATTCGCTGCCTAATGCGGCTGGCAACCTGCAACGCCCGAAAACCGTCGGCATGCAAGCGCTCGGGCGCTTCGGTTATGAAGAGTCGCGGGCCAAGGGTGGCATGAGCCGCGGCGGCGGCGAAGCCTTTGGCATGATGAGCGCGCTGTCAGAAAGCGATGGCGTGGACCGGTTCGCCGCACCGATGGCCGCACCGATGGCCGCGGCGATGCCGATGCTGGCGGCGGAAAAAATGACCGCCAATGGCGCGCTCGGCGGCGGTGCCGAGGCCGCGCCGATCCTGGTGCGCAAGGATTTCGCCGATCTGTTGAAATGGTCGGGCGCCATCCAGACCGACGCCGCCGGCCAGGCCGAAATCCCGCTCGAGTTTCCCGACAACCTGACGACCTGGAAAGCCCGCGTCTGGACGCTCACCCAGGGCACCCGGGTCGGCGAGGGCAGCACCGAGATCATCACCTCCAAGGAGTTGTTAGTCCGACTGGAGGCCCCGCGCTTCCTCGTCGAGCGCGATGAGGCCGTGGTCAGCGCAGTCGTTCACAACGACTACGACTCGCCCCGCACCGTCAAAGTTTCCTTGGAACTCGACGGCAAAAACCTCCAGGCCAGCGACGGCGCGGCCAAAACCGTGGAGATCGCCGCCCGCGCCGAAGCCCGCGTCGATTGGCGGGTCAAGGCACTCCACGAGGGCGAGGCAACGCTCAGGATGCGCGCCGAGGCCGGCGACGATGGCGATGCGGTCGAGCGCAAGCTGCCGGTGCGGATCCACGGCATGCTGCGCCAGGACGCATGGAGCCGCGCGGTGGATCCTGGCCAAAAATCCGCCAAGATCCAGCTCGACGTGCCGGCCGAGCGCCGGCCGGACCAATCGAAGCTCACCGTTAGATTCTCGCCCACCATCGCCGGCGCGGTGGTCGATGCGATCCCCTATCTGGCAAGCTACCCCTACGGCTGCACCGAGCAGACGCTCAACCGGTTTGTGCCGGCGGTCATCGCCCAGCACATGCTCAAGGAGCTCAAGATCAACCTGGCGGAAGTGCAGGCCAAGCGCACCAACCTCAACCCGCAGGAACTCGGCGATGCCGCCGAGCGCGCGGCCCAGTGGCGGCAATGGCGCGACAACCCGGTGTTTGACGAGGTGGAGATGGCCAAACGGGTCGCCGCCGGCGTGACCAAGCTCATGGCCATGCAAAACTCCGACGGCGGCTGGGGATGGTTCTCCGGCTATGGCGAAAGCTCATTCCCGCACACCACCGCGGTGGTCGTCCACGGCCTGATCGTCGCCAGGGCAAACGGCGCGGCCGTGCCCGAACCCATGCTCACCGCCGGCATCGGCTGGCTGCTCGCCCACGAACGCCTACAAGTGACCGCCCTCCAGTTCCACGTCGAACGCGAGGCGCTGCGCCAGCAGGGCGTGAAACTCAAACCGACTAACCGCTACGAAAAACCCGCCTGCGACGCCACCGACGCGTTCGTCCGGATGGTGCTCGGCGAGGCCAAGCGCGCGTCCGGGCCGATGCTCGCGTTCCTCTATCGGGACCGCCTCGGCCTGCCGGTTTACGCCAAGTGCCTGGTGGGCCTCGAACTCCACCGCGCCGGCGACGCCGCCCGCCGCGACGAACTGCTGCAGGTGATCGCCCAGTTCCGCAAGCGCGACGCGGAAAACCAGACCACCTATCTGGACCTCCAGAACGCCAGCTGCTGGTGGAACTGGTATGGCAGCGAGGTCGAGGCCCACGCCTGGTATCTCAAGCTGTTAGCCGCCGCGCAACCCAACGACCCCGACACCCGCGGGCTGGTCAAATACCTGGTTAACCACCGCAAGCACGCCACCTATTGGGAGTCCACCCGCGACACGGCCTACGCCATCGAGGCGATTGCCAGCTATTTCACGGCCAGCGGCGAGGACCTGCCGGACATGACGGTCGAGGTGGCGCTCGACGGCAAATCCATGAGGAAGGTCGCCATCACCCGCGACAACCTGTTCAGCTTCGACGGCACGCTCACCCTGGCGGGCGAGGCCGTAACCTCCGGCAAGCACACCCTGGAACTCAGGAAATCCGGCAAGGGAACCCTCTATGCCAACGCCTACCTGGAAGTCTTCTCCCTCGAGGACCGGCTTCGCGCCGCCGGCCTGGAAATCAGGGTCCAGCGCCATCTATCGAAACTCGTCGCCCTCGACAAGCAAACCGAAGTGCCCGACGCCTCCGGCCGCATCGCCAATCAACGCGTCGAGCGCTTCCGCCGCGAACCGCTCGCCGACGGCGCCGCGCTCCAGTCCGGCGACCGCCTCGAGGTGGAACTCGTCCTGGAAAGCAAAAACGACTATGAATACCTACAGTTCTCCGACGCCAAGGCGGCGGGCTGCGAGGCGCTCGACGCCCTGAGCGGCTACATCGCCGGCGACGGCGGCCTGAGCGCCTACATGGAACCGCGCGACCAGACGGTGGACTTCTTCATCCGCGACCTGCCGCGCGGCACCCACACCCTGCGCTATCAACTCCGCGCCGAGGCGCCCGGCACCTATCAGGCACTGCCCGCCTCCGCCGCCGCCATGTATGCCCCCGAACTGCGCGGCAATTCGGCCGACATCCGGTTGGAAATCCGCTGAACCGG
>JBAXBG010000095.1:0-14037 GCA_037142115.1 Verrucomicrobiota bacterium
GGCGCGAACTCGAATGGCACCGGGGTCCCCTGCTGGGCGCTGGGGGCGATCCAGATTTCGTAGGCACCGGCATCGGCGCGCGGTTTGCCCTGGCGGTCGACGTAGCCGAGCGCCTCGCCGGTGAGCTCAAAGCTGACCTCGGTTTTTTCAGCGGGTTGGAGTTTGACGCGCTTGAAGCCGCGGAGTTCCTGCATCGGGCGGGCACCCTCGTGGCAGACGAGTTGGCGGATGTAGAGCTGCGGGACTTCCTCGCCGTCGCGCTTGCCGGTGTTGGTGACGGTGACGGTGGCCGTGGCGGGTTTCCCCTTGGTGGCCGGGGTGATGGTCACCGGGCCGTAGGCGAACGTGGTGTAGGTCAGGCCATAGCCGAACCAGAACTTGGCGTCCATGTCTTTAATGTCGCGGTATTGGCCGGAGCGCGGGCGGCCGGTGTTGTAATGGTTGTAGAACATCGGGACCTGCGCGACGTCGCGCGGCACCGACATGCTCAGCCGCGCCGACGGGGCCATGGTTCCGACTAGCAGATCCGCCAGGCCGTTGCCGGCCTCGCTGCCGGGCTTCCAGGCGTAGAGCACCGCGGCGGATTTCTCCCAGATGGTGGGCAGCACCAGCGGCCGGCCGCTGAAGACGATGGTCACGATCGGCTTGCCGGTGGCGGCCACCGCGTCAAACAGGATCTGCTGGTTGCCGGTTAGATTGAGAAACGCGCGCGACGCGTTTTCGCCGCTCCAGCCATTGGGTTCGCCCACCGCCATGATCACCACCTCCGCGTCCTTGGCGGCCTGCACCGCCTCCTCGAGCTTGAAATCCGCGTCCGTGCCGGGCGCGCCTGGATCGGGCACGATCCGGCCGTCCTGGAGCGTCTTGGTGGTGGGCACGGTGTTGAGGGCGCAGCCCTTGACCACCGTCAGGGTGGTTTCCGCGGGCAGCGCGGCTTTCAGCGCGGTGGCCAGCGTCGGCACGCTCCACGAGCAGCGCCCGCCCCAGCAGCCTAACATCTCGCGGTGCTCGTCGCCCAGCGGCCCGATGAGCGCGACTTTTTGGGTTTCCTTGGCGAGCGGCAGGACGCCGGAGTTTTTGAGCAGGACGGTGGACTTGGCGACGCATTCGCGCGCCAACGCCAGATCCGCGGGAACTTTAAGCGCGGGATTGCATCCCGCCTCGTCGACATACGGCCGGTCAAACAGACCGACCTGGAATTTCACCCGCAACACACGCCGAACCGCCTCGTCGAGGGTGGCGGCGGTCACCCGCCCCGCCTGGAGTTCCGCGGCCAGGTTCGGCACATAGGACTCGGCTTTCATGTCCATGTCGTTGCCGGCATTGAGCGCCAGGCGGGCGCAATCGGCCTTGTCCTTGGCGTAGCCCCATTTGATCATCTCCTTGACCGATTCCCAGTCGCTGACCACGAAGCCGTTGAACTTCCACTCGTCGCGCAGGATCTCTGTTAGGGCGTGGTGGTTGGCCACGGCGGGAATGCCGCCGATGGTGTTGAAGCTGCTCATGACGGTGAGGGCACCGGCTTTGACCGCGGCGTGGAACGACGGCAGGTGGGCGTTGCGCAGCGTCCACTCGGTGATCTCCGAGTCATTGTAATCGCGGCCACCGGTCACGGCGCTGTAGCCGACGTAGTGTTTGAGGCAGGCGGCCACCCGGTCGGGCGCGGCCGGGTTGGCACCCTGGAAGCCGCGCACCTGGGCGGCGTTGCACAGCGCGGACAGATACGGGTCCTCGCCGCAGGTTTCGGCCACCCGGCCCCAGCGCGGGTCGCGGGCCAGGTCGCACATCGGCGCGAACACCCAGTCCACGCCTTCGGCGCGCGCCTCGCGGGCGGACACAGCTTGCGCCCGTTCCAGCAGCTCCGGCTCAAACGCGCACGACAGCCCGAGCGCGATGGGAAAAAGGGTGTTGGTGCCGTGGATCATGTCCATCCCGTAGATGAGCGGAATCCCTAACCGTGATTCGTAAACCGCCACGCGCTGGAACTGGTTGCGCAGGGCCGGCGCGATGGTCGTCCAAATGTAGGAACTCACTTCGCCGCGGCGCATCAGCGGAAACAGTGCCGCGTCGCTCTTGCGATCACCTAACACCAGCTGGTTGAGCTGGCCGATCTTTTCCTGCTGGGTCATCTGCTTGAGCAGGTTGTCCACCCGCTTGGCCAGCGGTTGGGCGGGATCCTCGTAAACGTCCTTGCTGCCGTTCTTGTTCAGGTCGAGCCAGCCTTTTTGCTCGACCACGGGGGATTTTTTGCCGGCGGTGGCGGGAGTGGGAAGCACGGCAAACGTCAGCCCGGCCAGGGCGAGGAACGCCTCATCGCTCTCGCCGCGCACCGTCACGGTGAAGTCATCGGTGAGCGAGGCCCCGGTCACGGTGAACTGGGTGAATTCGTTGGCGGAGTCGGTCTTGACCGTCGCGCACGGGGCGAGCGGTTCTCCGCCATTGACGCGCAACGCGAGGCCGGTGTTGCCATTGCCTTTGACCTTGAGCGTGCTGTCGAGCACCCAGACCGAAAACGAGCTCGCCGCCGGGTTGGTGATCCGGAAGCTCGCCACATCCGCGTAGCCGTTGGCGGCCTTTTTCCCGCGGCTCCAGAGGATGCCGGTGGTCACCACGCCGCCTCCAGGCGCGATGACTTTGACGCTATCAGGACTTTTCAGGTCGGCCGGGATCACTCGCCCTGCCCCGGCGAGCGGGGCGGTCACGCTGAAATCCTTCAGCTTGACCAGATTCATCGCCGCGGTGCCGCCCTCCTTGTCGCCGGGCTGCGGGTTGGCCCCGAACATGACATATTGGTCGCCGGGGGCCTGGCTGCCCGACGGCTGGGTCGCCTGGCTGGCGAAGGTGACCACCGCGGGCGGTGGGGTCGCCGGCGGTGGGGTCGGTGCCACGGCGGCATGGCCGGTGGCAAGCGAGAGGACGGCTAGGAGCGGGATTCGTTTCATAAGAATGGAGTAGAGGCTTGGGGTGGGATGGCAATGCGTGGATTGATAGCCCGACGGAAGTGGGCGCAAAAAACAGGGATTTGTTTGCTTAATTTATGATGAGTCGCCGGGTGGTCCAACAGGCAACGCTACAGACTCGCGAAAACTACGGTCTTGGGTGAAACGTTCTTTCAGGCATTGGGCGCCCGGTGGATCCCTGCATGATTAAGGTTTGGCGGCGGTTCGGGGCGGGGCCAACGTCTCCAAGGCCTTGGTGAGTTGCTCGCTGGCCAAATCCTCGATGGCGCGATTTTGTTTGGCAGCCAATTCACGCAATTGCTGGTATTGGCCGAAGGTCACGCTGCCCTTGGCCTCGACTTTGCAAGCGATCTCCGGCATGGCGAGCCAGAATGCCCGGGCTTTTTGCAGCTGGCTCTCGTTCATCCCGAAGGCGCGGAGGACTCCGGTCGCCATGATTTGATCGCCCACGGGATTCATATGCACGCCGTCGACGGTGAGCTGGTTGCGACCTTTAACCTCGGGGTTGAGCGCAGCGAACATGTCAGCGCTCAAGTCGGCCAGCAAACAATGCTTGTCCTTGGCCAACTGCCTCAGAAAATCGTTGTAGGTCGCGATCTTCACGTTGTTGGGGTTGGTCGGTTGCTCGCCGATCATCGTGGCGGTCAGGATCATGACTTTCACGCCCGCCGCCTGCGCTTGGTCGATGATGGCGGTCATGTTCACTTGGTATTGATCGAGCGGGATGCCCTTATCGCCCCCCCACACGTCGTTGACGCCGCAGCTGAGCGTCATCCAGGTCGGCTTTTTGCTCAGCACGTCCTTTTCGAGCCGCTCGAGCATTTGATTGGATTTGTTGCCGCCGATGCCCGCGGGATAGGGCGTGACCGTCATTCCGTTGGCTTGCAGGCCGCTGATGACCAACCGGACATAGCCGCCGGGCATGTTCGCGCCAAATTGGGTGATAGAGTCCCCGAGAAACGCGAGGGATTCGTTGGATTGAATCGCCAAGCTTGATTGTACCGATGGGGTGGCGCTGGCAACGGGAGCGGTTTGGGCAACCACCGCGGGCGGTGGGGAGGCGGGCGCCACGGCGGCATGGCCGGTGGCGATGGATAGGGCGACGAGGAGTGGGATTCGTTTCATCAGAATGGAGTGGTGGTTCGGGGCGGGATTGGACTTGGTGGATTGAGAGTCCGCCTGAAGGCGGGACGACCTACGCTGGAAGCAAAGGTTCTCGGGGAGGTATGTAGTACCGCCTTCAGGCGGACTCTTCAGCGGTTAGGTGAGTCATTGGAGTCGGAGAGAAAAGGATTTACGCATTAATTGCTGTTAGTTATTCTTGTCCCGCCTTACCCCGGGTCGCTCGCGCCAGTGGGCATCGCCACCAGATCGGTGACGATGACGTCCTGCTTCTCCGGGGCCGCGACCTCCACTTCGACCTTGCCGGTGGCCGTGTCAATTGCTGTTAGAGGCACGACCACCCAGGCACCATCGCCATATTGTTTGATATCGCCGAGTTTCTTGCCGTTGAGCGAGACTGTCGCGCTACGCCCTCTTTGGGCGATATCCTGCAGGCGGAGGTGGAGGTTGCCGGTCCAGCCGTTAGGGCAGGTGACAATCAGATTGAGGTGCCCGCCAACCCAGAACTTGACGTCATAGTCACTCCGGACCAGCGCATCGCCAGCCAGGGCATAGTCAAATCCAGGCTTTTGAGCTGCCACCTCGTCCAACTTCTGCTGCCAGGGGGATTTATCTTTCTGGACCTTGCTCCCACAGCGCACCATGAGAGTCGCCCGGTGGGTGCCCATGGGCTCCGCGAGTTCCAGGCCCTCTGCCTGGGTGATGGAACAGCCGAGTTTGGCGATGGCCTCGGGCGGGAGCGAGGCTGTCGGTTTAAAGCTGTCCGACGCCATGTAGCACAGCAGGCTGTGGCGCAGCTGCCTGGCCACCGGGCGCTTATCCAGATCGGACACCAGGTCGATCGAG
The DNA here is from genome assembly GCA_037142115.1 of Verrucomicrobiota bacterium. Classification (GTDB taxonomy): domain Bacteria; phylum Verrucomicrobiota; class Verrucomicrobiia; order Verrucomicrobiales; family Akkermansiaceae; genus Luteolibacter. Next base: position 4,929 of record JBAXBG010000095.1, read on the forward strand.
CAGACCATCAAGCGTCCCGGGCCGATCTTGGCTTCGAACAGCGCGCCGAGTTTTTGGTTGCGTTCCAGGTTGTCGATGACCTGCACCAGGGGCCGGAAATCAGCGGGTAAATCATCCAGAATCATGGAGCGCGAGTGTTTCACCAGATCCCACCATTGCCAATTGCTGTGAAACTCGGTCGGGAAGGCTGCCAGCGCGGGATGCTTGGGGTCGCACAGCAGCCCAAGGGTACCCGGCGGGTTAAAACCCTTGAACATCGGGTAGCACCAGAAGTCGGTCGCAAACGAGCCTGGAACCGAGTGCGGCAGCGCCGCGGGCTTGGGCAGAAACAGAACCTTGCGCCCCGCCGCCAACGCCTGCTCGGCCGCCGCGTCCCAGGTTTCGGTGATGAGGACGGCTGACGCATCCACTGGCGGCAAGGTCTGGGGGTAAACCCAGATCTTCCAGCGGTTGCGGATCGGGGTGTTCGCGATGGTTAGAGTCACGGTGTAGGCCGCCGGGGCGGGCAGCTTGGCGAGCGGCGCTTCGATGTGCCCGAGGTTCGCCAGCCCGCCCGGTTCGATCCGTGTCGCGGGCAGCGCGCCGGAGGCCACGGTTTTGCCATCCAGGCTTTCGATCGACCATTTCAGGATGGCCGCGTCGAAGGCTTTAGGGCCGTAGTGAGCCACCTGCACGTCCCCGGTTAGAGTCTCGGCGGTTGTCCAGGTGTATTGTTTCATGCGCAGGAGGGGAACGATTGGGCCGCACCACTCGCGGAACTCAGCGGCGTTGCCGTAGCCTTTGGACTCCTTGAAGGCGTCGAGAATGCCGCACAGGGCGGTTCCCTGCTCCTGCTGGTCTTCCAGGGCTAACAACTGGAATCCCGCGAAGCCCGGCGTGCGCAGCGCCGCCTCGATCTCCTCGCGGTATAACAGGACTTGCAGCTCGCCGGACGCCCGGACGAAATCATCCGCCTGATCCAGCATGTGATGGTCATCCAGGCTCTTGCGGAATCCCTCGTAGTTTTTGAGCCGCACGGCACCGGTGCATTTGGCCATCTCGCGGTAGTTCGGGTAGGCGTTATACTGGCCGACTTCATGCGCGACGAGCGGGCGGTCGATCTTGGGCGGGTTGGGTATGCCCACCCCGTCGAGCGACTCGGAATAGTCGGTCAGGGTCGATGGCGGCGAATTGTTGATGTGGCCGACCTTCGGGTCGTGAAACGCGCCGCGCAGGCACCCGGGGTGCGCGCCGTCGTGTCCCCAATTGGCCCGGCCGATGGAAAAACTCACCCAGAAATCGCTGAATGTCTGGAACCCGCCGCCGTTGGTGCTCTGCGTGTAGAGGTGGCGGCTGTCTTGTTGGTGCCATTGCCCGACCCATTTTTGGTATAACTCCGGGCGGCAATTCCCCTCGTTGCCGCTGCTGAACATCACAAACGAGGGATGGTTGCCGTAAGTGTCCAGTATCGCCTTAACCTCTTCACTGATAAATGCGATTTCCTCCGCGTTGTCGGTGGATCCACCGAATGGGCCTTCCGGTTGCAGATAGAAACCGGTTTCATCCGCGGCCTGGAATGCCGCTTCAGGCGGGCACCAGGAATGAAAGCGAAAGTGATTCAACCCCCACGATTTCGCAATCAGGAACAGGCGCTTCCACTCCGCGACATCCATCGGCGGATAAGCGGTTTGGGGAAAGACCGCGTTATCGGTGTTGCCGCGCAAAAAGACCGGCCGGCCATTGAGCGTGAATTGACGCCCCGGTGCCTTGAACTCCCGCATGCCAAACGTCGCCTGCGCCTCGTCCTTTTGCGCCCCCGCGACCAGCCTCGCGTCTAACTGGTAGAGCGCCGGCGTGAACTCGCTCCACAAGCGGGCCTTCTCGCCGATCGCCAGCTCGGTTTCGCAGGTGGTCGAGGGGCCTGCGGCGTCAAAGGCGACCGAGCCGGCCACTCCCCCTTTGCGCTTGCCCGCCAGTGCGGCGGTCAATTGGATCGCGCCGTGTTGCGGCATTCCGGTCGCATTGCCCACGGTCACGCGCACCCGGGCCGTGTGCTTTGTTAGATCCGGGTAGACTTGGATTGAATCGATCCACACCGGGGCGGTCGCCTGCAATTCGATCCGGCCGATCACGCCGTTCCAGCGTCCCTGCATGTCAAAATGGTGCGAGCCGCGTATCTTTGGATAGTCGCAAGCCGTGTTGACCTGCACCGTGATCCGATGAGGCCCCGGGCTGAGCAGGGCCGAGAGATCATCCACATGGGGCGTGGAGAGGTGCCCTTGCGGGGGACCGGCGCACTTGCCATCCACCCAGACTTGGGTCCAATGGCTGCGCTCCATGAAGAGCGAAATGCGCTGGCCCTGCCAGTTCTTTGGAACAATGACGTCCCTCTGATACCACGCCACTCCCTTTTTAGTCCAATCCCAGCTGGGGGTATACATGAAAGCAAAGCTCCAAATGCCCGACCCTTGAGAAGTGTCCTTTTGCCCGTAGCCCGAGTCGCCCAATGAGCCGGGCCATTTCACGGGATCGGTCAAGGCCTCGTTGAACCACTGCTTGGCGGTCCCCACGTTGTTAGGGTCCAGGCGCAGCTTCCACTCGCCTGCCAGCGAGAGGGTTTCACGGGCGTGGGCGGTGGCGGCGAGCGCCAACGAGAGCGCGGCGATGAGTAATGGATTCACGGGGTGGCTTGCAGGTCAGGGTTTGGGCTTCGGCAGAGTCGCCAGGGTTTCGGTCAGGCGCTGGGCGATCAGATCGCCCATCAGCGGCGACGCCTCGTCCTTGGGATGGACGAGGTCGCTGCTGATGAGCTCCTTGATGCGCGGCTGGATCAAGCCGAAGATGTCGGTGACCGGGACGTTCAGCTCCTTCATGACGGCTTCGGCGGCGGCGTTGAAGGCGCGGCAATTTGTCAGGTAGTTAGGCGAGTTGGGGATGGTGTTGTCGGCGACGGTGCCGGTGGAGTTGGCGAACAGGCACAGCGCGCCGGACTCGCGGATGGTGGCCACCACGGTGCGGAGTTGCTCGGCGTAGGGTTTTTCATCGCCGGGATGGGCATGCGAGAAGTTATGGATGCCATTGTTGAAATGCACGATGGCGAACGGCCCGCGCTCGGCGAGGAAGGCTTTGAAGTCGGGGCGCGACGCCCAGTCGGCGCGGTAGAACCGCGGGCCCATGCTGGCCCAGGTGCCTTTGATCATCGACGACTCGCCGATGATGTTGGCCTTGCCGCGCATCCGCACGCAGACGTCCTCGAGGTAGTGGCCGGAGATCGAGTCGCCGATGATGAGGATGCGCGGCAGGCGCGGGTCTTCGATGGCGAGGTCGGTGCGGCGGTTGAATCCCAGCGCCACGGCGGAGGGATCGAGGCTGTGGTCGGTGAGCGCGAGAAAATCATCGGTGCGGAACGGGGCGGCGGGATGGCCCGCGGCATCGCACAGGGTCGCGCCCTGCGACGGCACGTCCTGATAGGCATAGCGCACGCCTTGCGGCTTGGGCACGGTGGCGGCGGAGACGATGACCGTGTCGCCCGAGATTTTGGCATCCGCCCAGACCCAGCGCAGCAGCGTGTCGGCAACGGCGAATCCTTGCAAGGTACCGCCCTTGGCGGTGAGTCCGCCGTGGGTGTTAGCAAAGTGGAGGGTGACGCGGTCGCCCTGGGTTTCGGCACGCGCGAATACCGGGCCGTCGGGGTCGCGGTCCGCTTTTTTGAAAACCTTGGCGAGGATCGCGTCGGCAATGCGCGGGGCGACATCGCGCGGCGCGGGGTCCGCGCCGAGGTCCACCGTCACCACCAGCGCGGCCTTGGCGGCGGTGGCGGCACCGCGTTGGGCATCGCGCAACTCGGCGGCCAGCCGGCCATCGATGCCGTGTGACACGGCGTAACGGTGCGGGCGCAGTTGCACGATGATGACGGGCAGCTCGGGATTGCCGAACGCCTGGCGCCAGCTTGCGATCATGGGCGGAAGCAACTGGCCCTGCTGAAATGCGTGACCCTGGCTGGCCGCATCCTCGCCGCAGTCCCAGACCACCCCGCGGAGCGCCAGCCCCGCGAGCGGCGCCACGCCGCCATTCCACACGGCCGAGGGTTCCTGCTGCGCGAGCTTGTCCGCATCGTTAGGTTGCGGCTTGGGCGGCGGATTGAGCGGCAGCTTCTGGCAGAACTCCATCCATGCCTTGAGCCGCTCGTCATAGCTGCCGACGGTGCGCATTTTCCAGGCATCGCCGGCATAGTAGGCCAAAATCGGCGCAGCCTCGGGCGTGGCGGCGAGCGCTTCGCGGCTCATCCAGGATTCCACCGGAGCTGCCAAGCCCGCCCAGGTCGTGACGCTCACGAGACCTATCGGCACGCCCAGTTCACGGTCCAGCGCGCGACCGAGATGCCAGGCCTGCACGGGAAAGGTTTTGAGCGAGTCGGCCTGGGCGACGATCCAGCGCCCCTTCACGTCGGGCTGGACGTCGCGCGACGGGACCAGCGCCACGTTGAACACGCGCAACGGCGGCACCTGCGCGTCCCCCGGCAACGCGTCGGCTTCACTGCCGCGCTTGCCGGCTTCCGCGCCGCCAGCGCACAGCCAGACGTCGCCGACGAGCACATCGCCGACGGTGACCGGCCTGGGGGAGTCTTTCGCGCGGACCACTAACGAGCGAGCCTCCGCGCTGGCGGGCATCGCGTCGAGCGTCACCCGCCATTTACCCGCTGCGTCCGCGGTGGCGGTTTTGGCTTGGCCGGCGAACTCGACGGTGACTTGCGCGCCGGCGTCGGCACGTCCCCAGACCGGCACGGCGTGGTCGCGTTGCAGCACGCCGTGGTCAGCGAAAATCGCGGCGACTTCGAGATCGGCGGCGTGCAGCGCGCTTGACGGCGCGAGCAGCGCGGCGGCGAGGATGGGCAGGATTTGTTTCATGGGCGGGATGACTTAAGGGGATTTCAAATAGAATGGAAAACACAGGTGACAGAGGTTCCGGGCAGCATGCCCGGACCACAGTGGCGCGGGCATGCTGCCCGCCGCCAAGCCGCTCACCGGCTCATGGGGTTTACTCCGGTTCCAGGTTGGCTGGGGATTGGCTTGCCGTTGACGTCGGTGTTGGCGCGAACCAGCCCCAGCCCGTCGCCGGCTTTGCCCGGCTTGATTTCAGAGAGCCCCTGGTTGCCCTCGATCAGATAACCGAGGCTGCGGTCAGGAACCTGAATCGAGAAGATCGCCTCGGCCTTGGCGGCGCAGTTGTTCCGGTAGATATGGGTGCCGGTCACCGGCCCGGTGTAGTCCGGGTGCTGCTTGTTGTTGCCGATGGCGGTGGTCATCCGCGCGCCCAGCTCGGTGACCTGGTTGTCGAGCACCTGATAGTGCCAGGCGTTCAGTCCGCCCTGGGCCCACACCGGCATCGCCACCTGCTTGCCCGGCACCCCGAGAATGTTCTCGGCGAAGACGACGTCGTCGGTGCTGAAATACGTTTGCAGCAGTGCTTCGTTGCCAAAGCGGTTGCCCACGAACAACGCCTTGCCGTGGACATAGGAAACCGCGATCCACGACTCGGCGTCCGGCTCCACGTCCCAGGGCCGGTCGATTTCCAACTCGGCGACGCTGGCCGTCTGCTGGCTCAGCAGCAAGCGCCACTGGCCCGCGCCCCGGCCCGAGACGATCCGCACGGTCGCCCCCGGCTGGCACGGCGGGTGATGATAGATGTTGGCCGGCACCGTCTGCCCGGCGAGGGTGAGGTGGGTGCCGTGGACCGCGCGCAGCTGGCCGAAGTAGGCCGGTCCGGACTGGTCGAAGGTGATGCCGATCGAGCCGTGGGGCGGGTCCTTTTCCGCGCGGTCGCTGAGGTTGTGGGCATAGTAGAGGCCGCGCGCGTTATCCTGATCGTAGCCGGCATATCCGAATCCCGGGTTGGCATTCATCGCCGCGGTGAAGCCGTTGCCCGCCCACGTCCCCACCATGGTGAAGCGGTTATGGGCAACGAGGATGTTGTCAGGTCCGCGCATCAGGTAGAAATACAGGTTGCGCCAATAAAAATGGTTGTCCGAGCAGCGCAGGTGCGAGACCTCCTTGGTTAGGCTGATGCCATTGCGCGCGTCGAGCTCGCAGCCGGTGATGGCCAGGTTGCGGGTGTGTGACAACTCGATGGCGAGTTCCTGCGCATTGGCCTCCTTGGCATTGCCCGCATTGGGCAGCTTGACGGCCACTCGGGAGAAATGGGCGGGTTCGCAGGTCAATTGCCTGCGGATCACGGTGCCGGTGAAGGTCGGGCTGGCGAGCAGCGACAATTCCTCGATGGAAAAACTCGCCCGCCGGTTGAACGGGTCGCTGCCGCCTTTCACGTCCGCGCCGCTGACCAAGGGTGCCGGCTTGCCCTTGCCATCTAACGGGTCGGCCGCCCACTCAAGCCGGGTCCGCCCGATCCCGGCCCCGCGCAGCAGGCACCGGTTGGGCAGCAACAGCGGTTTTGTTAGCTTGTAGATCCCGGCAGGCACGTCGATCACCCCGCCGTTCTTGGTGGTTTCAATCGCCGCGGCAAAGCGCGCGTCGTCGTCGGCCCCGGCGGACTTGCTCACATCCGCCTCGGTTAGCGGCCACTCAGGGCGCGCCGCGATCGTGATGGTCGTGATGTGTTGCGCGTTGTGACAGGAGTCGAGCGGTGCCCAGCCCTGGGGCCCGCCACGGCCGTTGTGGGTGTGGAGCTCGTAGGTTCCCGCGGGCAGATTGGCGGGCAGGTCGAAGAACTGCCCGAAGCGTGTGCCATCCGCGGGCCGTGCGGTCAACGTTTTCACCACCTTGCCGAGGCTGACCAAAGCCAGGCGGGGCTGGGGCGAGCCGGGCTGGACCGAGGGCGCGGCATGCGCGGCAGCGGCATGCGGGCCCGCGGCGATTGGCGCGCTCTGCCAGGCCAGGCAGGTTCCAAACACCCCGATCCAGCCGCCGGGGCTGGCTGCTTCGCCCAGATCGCCCTGGGCAAACCACGCGTCCGGGCCGTTGATCCGCCGCACCGCGCCGGCCAGCGTGCCGGTGCGCACCCGGCAGGCGAAAACCCCCTCGGCGCTGGCGGGCATGACCGCCTGGGCCAGCTGCGGGGTGAGTTGCAGGGTGGTGAGCGGCTCCCACCGCAGTCCGGGCCCCTGCGGGTCGAAGGCCACGGGCTCGCCCGGTTCCAGGTCAGCGAGGCGGCAGGCCTCGACCACGCTCCCGGCGGTGAAGTTGGCACCGGCTAACATCAGGGTCTCTGCGGGTCTAACCGGCTGGGAGTGCCAGAAAATGAATGGGGTGGCGGCCGCGGCGTGCGCCACATGCGCTAACATGACGGTCAGTGTCAGCGCGCTGCGCAGGGTGGGTTTGTCCATGGTGGACCAGGATGTACGACTGACGCGCGTGCGAACTTACAGCCAATGTTGCGGGTGGCCGAACGGCACGGTGGCAGGCGATCAGCCGGCTTAATGACGATCGAGCGGCGCTTGAGGCTTGGCAAGCGCGAGACCAAGCCATAAAAATCCGTCATGTTCAGCGCCAAACAACTCACCCCGGATCAAATCGCCGCTCTCAACCAATGGGCCGCCGAAGGCGCGACGATGTCCGATCTCCAACGCCATCTCAAAGAGGATTTCGGGTTTACCCTCACCTACATGGACACCCGCTTTGTGATCCTCGACCTCGGCATCCAGCTGATTGAAGAGCCGAAAATCGTCCCGAAGGTCGCGGAGAAAGCCGCGCCCGTTGCCACCGGGGTGGTGACCGCGACCATGGACACGCTCACGCTGCCCGGTTCGATGGCCAGCGGCAAGGTCACCTTCAGCGATGGCGAGACGGCGATCTGGATGCTCGATCAGACCGGGCGCCCCGGCCTGGATCCCGACACGCCCGGCTACCGCCCGACCCAGGAAGACATCATCGAGTTCCAGCAACAACTGCGCGCCCTGATCCAAAAAAGCGGGTTGTAACCGTCGCTGCGGGTCGAAAACTTGGCCATCACAGACAGAATGCCGCGCCGGCGGTGTTGAACCCGTAGAAGATGCCGGGCCCCCTTCACCAGCCATCCGCAGCCAAACACCCCCGCCATTGCGCGGCGGCCACTTGGCTTTTGCTGCTGTGCGCCCTCACTCCGGCCTGTGATTCGCCACGGACCGCGTCCCCCACCCCATCCGCCGACTCGACCGCGCTGCTGGCCGCCGCGCGCATCGATCTGGCAAAATCGCGGGTGGAGGCGAACGCGCCGGATGAAGCGCTCGCCTGGTTGGTAGCGGCGCTGACGGCCGACCCGCAATCCGTCGAGGCCCGGGCCATGGCCAGCGAGATTCTGGGCACCACGCGCTGGCACCTGCCGGAACTTGCGCTCGATCACCCGTTGGCGGTGGACCATCTTGAGTTCGCGGGCCCGGCAGCGTTGTGGGTCAGCCTGTCGGGCGAAACCAACACCACTGTCCGCTGGAACTTGGAATCCCGTCGCATCGAGAGCGTGCTGTTTCCGATCCAGGCCCCGGCAACCCGCAGCATGACCTTCGATCCGACCCACCACACGACCGTCATCGAGCGCGCCGGGGTCACCCTGCTCTGCAACGCGCAAGCGCTCAAACCCATCCGCGACCTCGGCCCCCTGCCCGCCGAGATCACCCCCGCCGCCACCATCGCCTTTGCCGCCGACGGGTTGTTAGTCGCCCACCCGGCGTTCGTCTCGGCCACCGACCACGCGCTGGTCTGGCACCTGCGCGATGCCGCCACCGGCGAAATCATCCGTAGCTCCGAGCCCCGCGCCGCGGACCGCGCGCGCCCGCTGGCCGCATTTCTCGACCACCACGCGCTGCGGGTTCTGCATGCCGACGGCGGGTTGCTGGAGATGCCGGTCTCGCCGGTTGAGCCGATCCGGTTTACCCCGCCGGTGGAGCCGATCCGCCTGGTTTACGCGCAGTTCGCCGCCAACGGCCGCGGCGCGCTGACGCTCAGGGACTACGGCCCGCACCGCAGCCCGGAAACCTTCTTCTTGTCGTGTGGAGGAACCGCCGATGCCTCGCTGGAGCCCGCAGCCCTGCTGGAACGCCTGCCATGGAGCCGTCACCCGTGCATCTGGACGGGGCTGTTGCGCGGACCGGAACGCGCCGTGCTCGGGGTCGATGACCGCACCGCCCGCATCCTCACCGACC
>JBAXBG010000096.1:0-13684 GCA_037142115.1 Verrucomicrobiota bacterium
GACATTGGCGCAGATTGAAGCAAGCGGCGCGGGCTGACAAGAATTTCCCGTGACGCTTGAAATGCGCATATTCATGGAATGAAGCCCCTTGACACCAGGTAGCCTTTTGCTACCATAGCTCCATGAGCCAGCCCGTAAAACTCTCCGACACCTTGGTCTTGGATGCCCGGCTCACCGGAGAAGTGGCGGAGCGTTCCATTGCCAGGCAGATCGAATTCTGGGCAAAACTGGGCCGTGCCGTTGAGCCCTTGCTCCAGGGAGTGCAGGTGATGGCCTTGTCGCGTGCGGGTGCGGCCAGGCCGCTTTCGGCGTGTCTGGAAACCGTGGATTCGCCGGCAGGCCGTCGGCGCATCGCCGATCATCTCCAGTCCCTGCCATTTCCTCACTATGAACCGGCCGATAGCCCGGGCATGCTGGTCCGCATCTCCGCCGATGGCCAACGCACCGTGGGCCGCTTCGTCAACCGGCAGTTTCAGACACTCAAGGGTGCCACCCAATGAGCACTTCCCCGCTCGACCCGCGCCCGCTGCTGGTGGCGGTGGCGGGTCCCAACGGTGCGGGCAAGACCACGTTCTACCACGCCCACCTCAAACCCGCCGGCCTGCGCTGGGTCAATGCCGACGTGTTGGCCGCGGAACTCGACATGGAACCCTACGCGGCGGCGGCAGTCGCTGGCAGCTTGCGCCAGGAACTGGTGAACCAGCGTGAGAGTTTCGCCTTCGAGACCGTCTTTTCCGATCCGGTGGGCGACAAGGTGTCGTTTTTGAAAGCAGCGGTGCAGCAAGGATACACGGCGGTTTTGTGCTTCATCGGCATTTCCGGGCCGGAGGTCTCGGAACAGCGCGTCGCCATGCGCGTCACCCAGGGCGGCCACGATGTGCCTGCCGATAAACTCATCGCCCGCTATCCGCGAACCCTGGCAAATCTCCAGACCGCCATCCGAGATCTGCCGCATGTCTGGGTTTTCGACAACGACGATCTGCGCGTGCCCATGAGCAAAGTCGCCGTGTTCGAGCACGGCCGCGCGGTCTTCCTGCTCCAGCCGCTGCCCAAATGGCTGCGCAATATCCTGAAAGCCTGAGTAAGAGGAAGGTGGCTTGGGTGGGAAAATGGGCTAGGTTGGGATCATGACCTGGGTGCTGTTCTTCGATGGCGACTGCGCGTTTTGCCGGCAATCGGTGCGATGGGTCGCTCGCTGGGACCGGCGGGGCCGCGTTTGCTTCGCCCCGTTGCAGGGCGAACTGGCGCGGCACCACGGGCTTTGCCACTATGCAGACAAGGCGGACGGCACCCTGGTGGTGCTGCGCGAGGCGGACGGCAAGGTGTTCACCCGCAGTGCTGCCGTGCTCGAGTTGGCCCGCGTTCTTGGCGGAGGATGGCGCGCTCTCGCCCCACTGCGGCTCGTTCCCCAATGCCTGCGCGACTTTTTCTACCGCTGGCTGGCCCGCAACCGCCACCACTTCATCGGTCGGTCTGCCACCTGCGCCGTGCCGGACCCGCAATCGCTGCCGCGGCGGCGCGAGTGACCGGTTTGGCACGACTCCAGCCAACGAACACGCAATCCTGCCTTGAAATGCCGCACCCGCCGTGCATTCTCGCCGCCCGCCCATGGCAGGACCCACTTTTCAAGCACTTCCAGGATTCCGCGACTTCATTCCCCGTGAATGCGCGGTGCGCAATTATTTGTTCGAGACCTGGCGCGCGACGGCCCGCCGCTGCGGCTACGTCGAATACGAGGCACCGATCCTCGAGGACACCAGCCTGTATCTGAAAAAGTCCGGCGGCGAGCTCTCCGCCCAGTTGTTCCGCTTCGAGGACCAGGGCGGGCGCGACGTGACCCTGCGCCCCGAGGTGACCGCCTCGCTGGCCCGCCTTGCCGCCGAGCACCAGCGCCACTTCCCCAAGCCGCTCAAGTGGTTTGAAATCGGCCAGTGCTTCCGCTACGAAAAACCCCAGAAGGGCAGGGGCCGCGAGTTCTATCAGTTCAACGTCGACATCCTCGGCGAGGCCGGTCCGGCCGCCGATGCCGAACTCATCGCGCTGGCCATCGAGACGATGCTCGCCTTCGGCTTCGTCGCCGGCGACTTCGTGGTCCGGGTCTCGGACCGCCACGCCTGGATCGAGTTTGCCAGCCGCCACGGGCTCGCCGCCGACGCGATCCCCGAGTTTCTGGGCATCGTCGACAAGATCGAACGCGACAAACCCGAAATCCTTGCGGCCAAGCTCGCCGCGCTGTCCCTGACGACCGCCCAGGTTCGCGAGTTCATCGCCGATCCGGCCAACGCCTCGCCGGCCTATCTGGCGATCCGCGCCGATCTCACCGCCCGCGGGCTCGGTGCCTTCGTCGAGCTCGACCTCTCGATCGTGCGCGGCCTGGCGTATTACACCGGCGTCGTGTTCGAGGTGTTCGACGCCAAAAAATCGATGCGCGCCGTCGCCGGAGGCGGGCGCTACGACACCCTGGTGGCCACCATTTCCGATGGCGCGGTGGACCTGCCGGCCACCGGCTTCGCCATGGGCGACTACGTGATCCGCAACCTCATCGAGGAAACCACCCACACCGCCATGCAGCTCGCCGTCTGGCTCCAGCGCCACGCCGCCGCCTGCGACGTCTTTGTGGTGGTGGCCGATGAAGCGCAGCGCGCCGCGGCCCTCAAGCTCGTCACCGACCTGCGCCGCGCCGGCATCGCCACCGACCTGCCGCTCACCGCCGCCAAGGTGGCCAAACAATTCCAAAGCGCCGAGCGCTCCGGCGCCCGCTTCGCCCTGGTCGTCGGGGCCGAGTATCCCGAGTTGAAGCTCAAAGTCCTGGCCAGCCGCAGCGAGGAGTCCGGCACCGCCGCCACCGCCGTCGCCTGGCTAACCGCCCGCCTCCTCGAACCCGACGGCCCGCTGTTCGCGTGAAGACTCAAGACTTGAAGACGCAAGACACAAGAAAAGAGACGATGCGGCTTCATCCCTTTCGATCCATCAACGTTCCAAACCATCCCAACAGCCAATGAGACAGCGACTTCTTCCTCTTGTGTCTTGAAGTCTTGTGTCTTGCGTCTTTACCTGTCTTTCTCCCATGCGTACCCACCATTGCAACCAACTCCGCGAGAGCCACACCGGCCAGACTGTCACATTGATCGGCTGGGTGAATTCCGCCCGCGACCACGGCGGGGTGATCTTCACCGACCTGCGCGACCGCGAGGGACTCACCCAGTGCGTGTTCCATCCCGAGGACAACCCGGCGCTCGGCGAACTCTCGCACACCTTGCGCGAGGAGGATGTGGTCCAGGTCATCGGGGTGGTTTCCAAGCGGCTGGAGGGCACTACCAATGACAAGCTGCCCACCGGCTCGATCGAAATCGTGGCCAAGGAGCTGCGCATCGTCAACAAGGCCGACGTGCTGCCGTTCCAACTCGACAAGGAACTCTCCAACGAGGACCTGCGGCTGAAATACCGCTACCTCGACCTGCGCCGCGCCCGCATGAGCAAGAACATCCGCCAGCGCAGCGTGATCACCTCGGCCGCCCGCCGCTACCTCGACGAGGCCGGCTTCTTCGAGATCGAAACGCCGATCCTGTCCAACCCCACCCCGGAAGGCGCGCGCGACTTCCTGGTCCCGTCGCGGCTCAATCCCGGCCGGTTCTATGCCCTGCCGCAGGCACCGCAGCAATACAAGCAGCTGATGATGGTCGCCGGGCTGGAGAAATACTATCAGATCGCCCGCTGTTTCCGCGACGAGGACCTGCGCGCCGACCGCCAGCCGGAGTTCACCCAGATCGACATCGAGGCCAGCTTCATCGGCCAGGAAGACATCGTCACGCTGGTCGAAGGCCTGCTAGGATCGATGTTCCAGGCCGGGCTGGGAGTGGAAATCCCCAAGCACTTCCCGCGCATGACCTACGCCGACGCGCTCGACATCTACGGCTCCGACAAGCCGGACACCCGCTATGACCTGCGGATCATCGATCTGGCAGAAGTGTTCGCGGCCACCGAGTTCAAGATCTTCCGCGGCATCCTCGACGGCGGCGGCGTGGTGCGCGCGATCAACGCCAAGGGCTTCGCCGGCATCACCACCGGCCAGATGAACCGCCTCAACGAGATCGCGGTCCAAGCCGGCCTGCCGGTCAAGAACCTCGCGTTCATCAAACTCGAAAACGGCGAGTTCAAGAGCCCGCTGTGGAAGGTGTTCAACGACGCGGAGAAAGCCGCCATCATCGCCAAACTCGACCTGGCGGAAGGCGACATCGTGTTCTTCGCCGCCGGTTCGCGCGCCAGCGTGAGCACCATCCTCGGCCGCGTCCGCACCGAGTGCGCCGTGATGATGGAACTCAACCAGGACCCGACCGCGTTCAACTTCCTATGGGTGGTGGATTTCCCGCTGCTCGCCCTCGACGAGGAAACCGGCCACTGGGATGCCGTCCACCATCCGTTCACCCGCCCGCACCCCGAGGATATGGCTCAACTTGCGGCCGGCGACTACGCCAACGTCCGCGCCGTCGCCTACGATGTGGTCCTCAACGGCTACGAACTCGGCGGCGGCTCGATCCGTATCCACGAAAAGGACCTCCAGGCGCAGATGTTCAGTGTGTTAGGCGTCGGCCCGGAGGAACAACAGATCAAGTTCGGCCACCTGCTAGACGCCTTCCGCTTCGGCGCGCCGCCGCACGGCGGGCTGGCCCTCGGCCTCGACCGCATCGCCATGCTCATTGCCGGCGAGGACAGCATCCGCGAGGTGATCGCCTTCCCGAAAAACAACAAGGGCACCGACCTCATGGCCCATAGCCCGTGCCAGATCGACCTCAAACTACTCCGCGAGGTCTATGTCCAGTCCACCTGGAAGGACCCGAAGCTGGCGCCGGCAACGACCGCTGTACCCTGACGCGCGGGACATCGCGTCCCTCTGATTGGTTAACCCCGTTAGGTAAATCGGAACTGCGGGGAACTTGGCTCGTCATGGGCACCGGCGGATGAATTCCTCCACTCCCTGAATTCAACGCATGACCTGCGAGTTGCGCGGAAGGCGGAAGGAATTGCCGCGCCAAGCCTCCAGCCATTCCCGATTATCCTACAAAGGAAAATTGAATCGGCGGGCTGGCTTTTTCAAACCACTGATTGAACTGATTTTTCACTGATTTCACTGAAAGACCGAAATCGAACTATCAGTTATTGGGTTCACCTTTTAGGGGAGCGACACCAAAGTTGTAACCTATTTAAAATCAGTTTAATCAGTGAAATCAGTGGTCTCATTTTCCCTTCCAGGATTATTGATGCGGCCGCATCAATAATCGGGGCGAGTGGGCAGGGGCGTCCCGTGCCGGTGAGGGTGTACCCGAGATCGGCCATCCTGCGAGTCCCCGCGCCGGTCACCTTTTCTTTTCAATGGTCACCAGCGTGATGTCGTCCATCTGCGGGCCCTCGCCGGTGAAATGGCGGAGCTCTTCCTGCATCCGGTTGAGCACGGCCTCGGCACCCAGCGGGGCGGCCATGCGGAAGCATTCCGACATGCGGTCCAGGCCGAACTGCTCGTCCTGGGCATCCACGGCTTCGCGCACGCCGTCGGTGTATAACAGAACACAGTCGCCGGGGAGCAAATCCAGTTCCAGATCCTTGGTGACGCGCTCAAACACCGAGCCGCCGTCGATGCCGAGGGCGAGGCCGGGAGGGCGCAGGACTTCGACCTTGCCGGTCTGGTGCCGGAACAGCAGCGGCGCATCATGGCCGGCGCGGGCGATGACCAACTTGCCGCTGGGGCCATCGAGGATCCCATAGGCCATGCTGATGAACATGTCCTCGCGGATGTCGGGGAAGAGTTGGCGGTTGACGGCGGCAAGCACTTTCGAGGGCGAGGTTTGACCAGGGGCCACCGAGCGCAGCGCGCTGCGGCACATCGCCATGAGCAGGCCGGCGGGGACGCCCTTGCCGGACACGTCGGCGATTGCGATGCCGAGTTGGTCCTGGCCCAAGTCCAGGTAATCGTAGTAATCGCCGCTGATGATGCGCGCCGGCAGGTTGGTGCCGCTGACGTGAAAGCCGGTGAACACCGGATCGCGCTGCGGCAGCAGGATGCGCTGGACTTCGCGGGCGTTTTGCAACTCGCCTTCCAGAACCCGTTTTTCATGCGCCTCACGGTGAACCCGGGCATTGCCGATGGCGAATGATGCTTGCTCGGCCACCGAGCGGAACACCGCGAAGTCGTTGCTGGTGAAACGCCCGTCCTGGTGCCGCCGCGCCACCACCAGCACCCCCAGATCTTTGTCGGCATGGCGCAGCGGCGCAAGCAGCGCCGCCACGTCATCAGTGTAGCGGGTGAAGGCGTCGCGAAACGAGGGGTGGCTCTTGACGTCGGCCACGTGGATCGCCGCGCCCACCGACAGGCAGTGGCCCAGAATGCCCTCGTCCACTCCCACCCGCGACAAGCGCACATGACTTTCGAGCGCGCGCGGGTCCCGCTGGGCTTTTTTGCGCACTTCCACCGGGATCCCGATGACCGGCGGGCAGTTTTCGGAAATATACGAGGGATGCAAAAACCCTGCTTCCGCACCGAAGAAATAAATCGCCCCGCCGTGGGCATTGACCACTTGGTCGATCCCGTCGACGATGATGCGCGACAGCATCGAGACCGAGGGTTCGTTTTCGATGGCCAGCCCGAGATCGTGGAGGAAGTCGAACATGCGTTGCTCGCCGCTCTCGCAATCGTGGAAGCGTTGGCGGACGGCCCGGTTGTGAGAGCGCTGGTTGCGCAGGGCCAACAACAGGACGATGAGAACCACGGCGCTGACCCCGATGACGAACGGTGAGGGGTCCGGAATGGCCGTGGGCATCATCATTGCGGACGGGTCCTCGGCGGGTCCTGCGGCGCTTCAGCGGGGGTCGCCGGTTTCGCCTGGCCCGCCAATTCCTTTTCTAACATGGTGACCACGTCCTCGAACTCGCGGGCGTTCTTGTCACTCACGTCGGAAAGGATCTGGTGGGCTTCCAGAATATGCCGGGCCCGGGGAATCTGGCCGAGGGCTCCAGGTGGCAGCGGTGGCTTGAGGGTGCCGCGGATGGCCTGTTCCTGGCCGCGCCATACCGCCGCGGCCGGTTCAATTTCCAACAGGAAATCCAAGCCCAAATCTTCGAGCGAGCGGCGGTTGCGCTCGCCGGCACCGGCGATTTGGAGCACTCCGGCCTGGCAGGCGGACAGGCGGGACGCCATGCCGGCGAGAGTGCCCATGAAGGTGGAATCCATGCCACTGCAGTCGCCGAGATCCACGACCAGGCAGACTTCGCCGGCCGCGATGCGTTCGTCGCCAAAGGCTTTTACTGCCGGGCTGTTCACGAAGGATCCTTTCCCTTCACATCGGATCCAACTGAATCCATCGAAGAGTCCGACTGAAATGGGGTTATCCGTAGTCACAACAAGTTAGCCTGCACGGCCCGGCTTCTGGGAGCATAAAATCGGAGAGGGCGGAGGTCAACCATCCATCTTGATAATCACGTTACTGCCAGAGATAGGACTGGCGGGTCGCGAGATTGCGTCCGCCGCGGCGCACCGTGGCCTTCCAGGCGAGCACCTTGCCACCTTTGAAATAATTGTTGCCGATGATGGCAAATTCGGCGCGGCCCTGAGCCGCGGTGGCGGGGAAGGTCTGGCTGAGGTGTTTGATGAGGCCGGCGGTGGCACCCTGCTGGTATTGAAAGACTGCTTCCACCGCGCCGTGGCCGACGCCGGTCGGGTCCGACCACTGGAGCGTGAAATACTGGCCGAGGTGTTGGTTGCGCTCGGCCATGCTGACGGCTCCATGCAGGCGGAGTTCCTGCTCCATTCGTGTCATGGGTTCGCTGTCCGGGCTCAGGTTGGCATCGCGCAGGCGGCATTGTTTGACGATCAACGGTTCCGGCGGGCCGGCGCAGGCACCAAGGAGGAACACGATCAGCAGGCTGGAGAGGGGCTTCACGGCAGCGATTCAAGCAGAGTGGGAACGGGATTCAAGACTCAACCGTGCCTTAAGTCGGGGCGAAGGTGCATGACGGTCGCGCGATTCCGAGGCGGGTGTTGCGGAGGGTCGCCTGGCGCAATTGCTGGACCCCGCGGATCACCCGCTCGGCCGCCGTCAGCGCGTCGGCCTGGGAGTTGAGCAACGAAAAACTGAAGCGCAGGCTGCTGCGGCCGCGCGCGTCGTCGAGTCCCATCGCCAGCTGGACATGCGACGGGCGGATTTTGCCGGCCATGCAGGCGGATCCGGCCGAGCACTCGATGCCAGCCTCGTCGAGCAACTGGATCAATTCCACCGCCTCGCAGCCGGCGAACGACAGATGGCTGGTATTGGGCAGGCGATGCGCCGGGCTGCCGTTGATGGCGACACCGGGCAGGGCGGCCAAGAGCAGGTTTTCAAAGGTGTCGCGCAGCTGGGGCAAGGCGGCCAACTCGAGGGCGCGCCGCCGGAGGGCGGCCACCGCCGCGCTCATGCCGACGATGCCGGCGGTGTTTTCGGTGCCGCCGCGGCGGCCGTTTTCCTGGGACCCGCCCAACAACAACGGCGTGAACCGGATCCCGCGGCGGACATAGAGCGCGCCCACCCCTTTGGGCCCGTGAAACTTGTGGGCTGAGAGCGACAGCAAATCCACCCCCAGCCGACGCACCTGGAGCTCGCATTTGCCCGCCGCCTGGACCGCGTCGGAATGCACCGGCAGACCGCGTTCACGGGCGATCGCGCAAACCTCGCGCAGCGGTTGGATGACGCCGGTTTCGTTGTTGGCAACCATCACCGAAATCATCGCCGCGCCCGGCAACAAGGCCGCGAAACGCTCCAGATCCAGGCGGCCGTCGGAATGCACCGGCGCGTATTTCACCGGTCGCGACAAGTCCTCGGCACAGCGCAGCACCGCCGAGTGTTCGATGCCGGAGACCACGGTGGCCCCGGTCCCAACCAGGCGGTCCATGGCGCGCAGCGCCGTGTTCACGCTTTCGGTGCCGCCGCTGGTGAATATGAGTTCATCCGGCTCCGCGCCAATCCACTGTGCCACCTGACCGCGGGCGTCATCAATCGCCTGGCGGGCCCGCCGCGCGGCGGCGTAGGCCCCCGAGGGATTCGCCTGCCCGTCGCGCAGCCACGGCAGCATCGCGTCCAGCACTTCCGGCAGCATCGCGGTGCTCGCATTCGCGTCCAAATGGATCATGGCGCGAGTATCCAGAGAACCGGCCCGGGTTCAATGGCAATCAGTGGTGGAGACGGAGGCGGCCCGCCACCCGCTTGTGACTCATGCCGCGGCCACAAAATCCTGCGACAAAACGGTAAGACTGCATGGGAAAATGAGAACCACTGATTTCACTGATTAAACTGATTGTTAATAAGTTGCAACTCTGATATCGCCCACCTAAAGGTGAACCCGTTAACTGATGTCGCGATTGAATTCTTTCAGTGAAATCAGTGAGAAATCACTACAATCAGTGGTTTGAAAAGGCAGAAATTCCGTTTTTTATTTTTTCCTTATTGGGCAAGCTGAGCCATGGGGCTGCAAGTCACAAGTCGAAGCACCGTGAATTCTGAGCCGGCTTGCGACGTTAAGACGCTTTCCCCCGGTGTCCGCACCGCTCGGCCGTCGCATTCGTGTTGAGAGCGGTTCAATCCGACCACCTTGAACTCGTGGGGCAGCAGGCGTTGCTCGATCAAGCGCACCTCGCGGCTGGGGAGGTCGAATGCCACCGTCCGGAACGGCTGCGTTTGTCCGTGAAGGGTCACCTGCATGCCCAGAGACTACGGCTCGGCGAGTGCTCGGGCGCAAGCCGGATCGGTCGGATCGGTCGGATCGGTCGGATCTAGCGCCGCGCCGACATCTGCTGGCGGTGGCGTTGAAAAATCGCCAGGGTGCGCGCGCGCTCGGTTTTGTGATCCAGGCAGGGCAGGGGATAGTCCGGTGCCAGCGGCTGGTGGTTGGCGGGCGGCTGGAGCAACTGCGCCGGGTGGACTGCCGCGAGTTCGGGGATCCAGCGCCGGATGTAGTCCCCGGCCGGGTCGAAGCGGGCGGTCTGGGACCATGGGTTTTGGATTCGGAAATAGGGAGCGGCGTCCGCACCAGTCCCAGCCGACCACTGCCAGCCGCCGTTGTTGGAGGCGATTTCGCCATCCACGAGGTGCTGCATGAAGTGGGATTCGCCCAGCTTCCAGTCGTGGTGCAGATCCTTGGTGAGAAACATCGCCGTGATCATCCGCACCCGGTTGTGCATGAAGCCGGTGGCGAGCAACTCGCGCATCCCGGCATCCACGATCGGAAACCCGGTCCGCCCGTGCTGCCAGGCTTCAAACCCCGCACCGCGCTCGTCCCAGGGCAGCCCGCGCCAGTCGGCGTTGAACTCCTCGTCGAGCACGTTGGGATAATGATGCAGAATCGCGAAATAAAACTCCCGCCATGCCAACTCCTTGAGCCAGGTGTCGATGCCCACCCGCCCGGCAGCGTCGGCCGCCGCGCGCGCCCGCATGGCCGCCGCGTAAACCGTGCGGATTGAAACCAGCCCGAAGCGCAAGTCCTGCGAGATCCGGCTGGTGCCGTCCGCCGCGGGCAGATCCCGCCGCGCCGCGTAGCCTTGCACGGTGCCGGCCACTGCCTGGCGCAGCCGGGCGCGGGCCGCGGCCGCACCTGGTTCTATCATCCGCGTCGCGGGCACCGCCCAGCCCCAGTGCGCCACGTCCGGCAGCGGCAGCGAGACTAACCGAACCGGGGTCCGCAGCGCCGCGGGCGCGGCCACCGGCGGTGGCTTGGGCAAGGCCAGCCAATTGCGGCTGTAGGGGGTGAATACCCGATAGGGCTGGCCACTCAGGGTGAGCACCTCGTCGGGCCCGTGCAGCGCCGCGTCCGCATGCGCGTGGCACTCCACCCCGAGCTGCGCGCACATCGCGCGCACCTGATTTTCTAGCTGTTTGGCGAACGGGCCGGGTGCCTCGTTGTAGTGGACCGCGCGCACCGCGCCCTCGCTGATGAGTTGCCGCAACGCCCCGACCGGGTCGCCATGGCGGATAATGAGCCGCCCCCCAAGCGCCCCCAGCTCGCCGGCCAGCGCGGCCAGGCAACCGCAGAGGAAATGCTGGCGGTTAGGCCCGCTCCAGCCGCGCGCATCGCGCCGCCCGCTGAGCAGATAGACTGGAATGACCGGCAAGCCGTGCCCCGCCGCTGCCGCCAGTGACGGGTTGTCGGCGGTGCGCAGGTCGCGGCGGAACCAATGGATGACCGCCGCCCGGGTTGCTGGCATGGGATTGGCCGAACGTGGCCGGGGTTTTCAGTGGGGTGGGTGAAAACCCCGGTTCGGGATGAAACGCAGCTTCAAACGGCTTCCAGCAGCAGCTTTTCAGCCTTGCGGATCGTTGGGGCGGTCAGCTTGCCGTCCACGCGCTTGGAGCCATCGATGAGTGCTTTGAGTTCGATGAGGGTCTTTTCAGCTGCGGCCAGTGACTTCTTGCCGCCGCCGAACTTCTTGTCGGGGAAGTAGCGCGTGAACGTGCTGCCGGCCCGGCTGATGCAAAGCCGCCATCCTTCAAAGGCGGCGCTTTCATAAGTGAAACGTGTCAGATTTTTCTTCGATTTCATAGGTGTGTTGGTTGAGTGCAAGGGAATTATGCACCTGCCCTGCTAGAAAATCCAGCTTTTTTTTCGGGTAGATTGGCCGGTGCCGCATTTTTTTGTCAGGGCAAGGCTCGAAAATGCTTTGCAAGGTGGGGTGGGATGGCCTTAAGTGCCGCCCCGCGGGCAATTTAACACACGCCGTCGGTCCTCCGCATCGTCCCGTCTCGGGGCGTATCCGCCCGTTGGAGGGTAACCCGGCATTCCACGATATCCCATGTCAGCAGTCAAACTAGCTCGCTTCGAGCTCCCCAACCATCTCGTTAGCAACGAGGAAACCGCCAGCGATACTTACGCCCAATTCATTGCCGAGCCATTCGAGCGTGGCTATGGCCACACCATCGGCAACTCGCTGCGCCGCGTGCTGCTGTCCTCGCTGGAAGGCGCGGCCATCACCTCGGTCAAGATCTCGGGGGTGCAGCATGAATTCTCCAGCCTGCCGGGCGTGGTGGAAGACGTCACCGACATTGTGCTCAACCTCAAGAAGGTGAAATTCAGCCACAATGAGAAAGAGCCCCGGATCCTGGTGATCAAGGTCGAGAAGGAAGGCGTTGTCACCGCCGGTGACATCCAGGCCGACCACATCTACGACGTGGTCAACAAGGACCAGATCATTTGCACCTTGGACAAGAAGGTGAAGTTCGACTGCGAGTTCGAGGTGCGTGTCGGCCGCGGGTTCTCCACCGGTGACGAAAACAAGCGCAAGGACCAGCCGATCGGCGTGATCGCCATCGACTCGATCTTTTCGCCGGTGACCCGGGTCAAATACGCGGTGGAAACCACCCGCGTCGGCCAGATGACCGAGTATGACAAGCTGGTCATCGACGTCTGGACGGACGGCCGGATCACCCCGCCCGACGCGCTGCTGCAGGCATCGTCGATTCTGCGCCACCACCTCGACGTGTTCGTCAACTACGACGAGAACGCCGTCAACTTCGAGGAGGCACCCGCCGAGTCGAGCGAGGAAAACGCCGCCCTCAAGAAGCTGCTCAACATGTCGGTCAACGAGATCGAACTGTCGGTGCGCGCCGCCAACTGCCTCAACAACGCCAACATCACCACCGTCGGCCAACTCGCGATGAAGTCCGAGGCCGAAATGCTCAAATACCGGAACTTCGGCAAGAAGTCGCTCAACGAGATCAAGGACAAACTCGTCGAACTCGGCCTGGGCCTGGGCCTGTCGTTCGAGCCCTACATGCTCGTCGGTCCGACCGCCGCGTCGCGCGGCCCGCGCTTGGGTGGCGAAGACGAAACCCCGGTCGGCCTGGCCGACTTGATCGCTCAAAACCTCGACGACTAACCATTAACTTTTAGAAAACGTAGCACCCGATGAGACATCGCAGCAAAACAGCCAAGCTCAAACGCAACGCCTCGCATCGCCGGGCCCTGCTCGCCAACCTGGCGTGCAACCTGGTCGAGCACGGCCGCATCAAAACCACCCTCGGCAAGGCCAAGGCCCTGCGCCCGGTGGCGGAAAAACTGGTCACCCTCGCCAAGCGCGACGACCTGCATTCCCGCCGTCTGGCCATCGCCTTTTTGCGCCAGAAGGAAACCGTCAAGAAGTTGTTCTCCGAAGTGGCACCCGCCTCGAAGGACCGCCAGGGCGGCTACTGCCGGATCACCAAGCTCGGCGCCCGCATGAGCGACTCCGCTCAGATGGCCATCATCGAGTGGGTCGACCGCGTGGTCGAAAGCGAAGAACCCGCCGCGGAAGCCGTGGTGGAAGTGGCCGCTGAAACCAAACCGTCCAAGAAGAAGGCCGTGGTT
Organism: Verrucomicrobiota bacterium; assembly: GCA_037142115.1. GTDB lineage: Bacteria > Verrucomicrobiota > Verrucomicrobiia > Verrucomicrobiales > Akkermansiaceae > Luteolibacter. The sequence goes on from JBAXBG010000096.1 coordinate 13,357, forward strand.
GCCGAAGCACCGGCCGAAGCCGCCGCCGAATAAGCGACCGCACAGATCCTAACCTCAAAGCCGCCTGCGCCCCGTGCGCCGGCGGCTTTTTTTCGCTTAAAAATTATTTTCACACTGGCTTATTATTGGCCGATCGGCCAATAGACAGCGGCCCTTCACCGTGCTAGTTTTGTAAATACAAAGTGAACTTCCACTGCGATTTCCATTTCCTCAAATTCGTTGCATGAAAAATCCGCCTCCTCTGTATTCTGACCGGCAGCCATTGAGGCACCGGGGCTTCACGTTGGTGATCACGCTGTCGCTGATGATCCTGCTGACCGTTCTGGCG
>JBAXBG010000097.1:0-13666 GCA_037142115.1 Verrucomicrobiota bacterium
AGGCCGCCGGCCAGGTCTATCTGATCAACCAGAACGGCATCATCTTCGGCGGCTCGAGCCAGGTGAACGTCCACACGCTGGTCGCCTCGGCTCTTCCGATCAACGCCAACCTGATCAACAATGGATTGTTGAACAATCCCGACAGCCAGTTTTTGTTTTCCGCACTGTCACTGGCGGCCGGCAAGAACGGAACGCCTGCATTCACACCCGCTATTCCGCTCACCCCGGGGGGCATAACCGGAGATGTGGTGGTGCAGGCGGGGGCAGAGCTTGCCAGCCCGACGACCGCAGATCATGTCGGTGGGCGGGTCGCCTTGATCGGCGGCAATGTCTCGAATCAGGGAACCATCTCCACTCCGGACGGACAGACCATCCTGGCTGCGGGCTTGCAGGTGGGAATGGTCGCGCATGCCAGCAGCGACGCCAGCTTGCGCGGGCTCGATGTGTATGTCGGCGCGGTGGCGGACGGCTCGGCGGCGAGTTACGGCAGCGTTGTGAACGCCGGTCTGATAGACGCGCCGCGCGCCAGTGTGCGGATGTCGGGGAAGACGGTGGAGCAAAACAGCGTGATCAGCGGCACCACTTCGGTGTCATTGAATGGCCGGATTGATCTGGAGGCGAGTTTCGGCGCGGTGAGCAACAGCGCCTATGATTCCTCGAATTCCACCAGCCTGCCATTTCTCGCCACCTCCACCGGCAGTATCAGCTTCGGGAGTGGCTCGTCCACGGCCATTCTGCCGGAGTGGTCGAGCACCGAGACCGTCGTCGGCTCGCTCCTCGCGCTGCCGTCTCAGATCAATATCCTTGGGAAAACCATCCATGTCGGCGTGGATTCCTCGATCATGGCCCCATCGGCAGCGGTGAGCCTGAATGCGGGGATTTGGGACTATGTCGCGCCAAACAGCACGTTCGTGCAGGCGGATGGTCAGATCTATCTGGACCGCGGCTCCTTGATCTATGTTGCGGGCTCCACCGATGTGGCGGCGAGTGTGACGGAAAACATCGTGTCCGTGCAGCTGCGCGGCACCGAGTTGGCGGATTCCGCGCTGCAGCGCAACGGCGTGTTGCGCGGCAGCACGATCCAAGTGGATGTGACACGCACCGGCACCTACAATGGCAAAGCATGGATCGGAACACCCATTGCGGATGTTTCCGGCTATGCCAATCTCATTGCGCGCAACATCGGCGAACTGACCACCGCCGGAGGCTCGGTCCAACTCAACGCGGGATCCTCGGTGGTGCTGCGCGAAGGCGCGAATGTGAATGTTTCGGGTGGTTGGATTAATTATCAGGGTGGCACCGTGCAAACCACCCGGCTGATGTCCTCCGGTCATTTGATTGATATCGCCGATGCCACGCCCAATCTGGTGTATGATGCGATCGTCACGGGAACATCCACTTTCAGCAACCCCTTTCTGGCGGGAAGTCATTATGTTGACGGTTACATTCAAGGCGGGAACGGGGGGGCGCTGCGGATCACCTCGCCTTCGGTCGCGCTGGACGGCGGGATGCAAGGCAGCGTCGTCAACAGTCCTTCCCAGCACTCCGCGTTGCCTGGCGGCAGCACCTTGTCCCTGGTTTTCCAGAAGCAAGTGGTTTCATCGCCATTATACTTGGCAGAGGCTCCGACGCGCCACCCGCAAATTGTGTTCGCCGACGGGATTGCCGTCACTCCGGCGGCCGGTTTCACCGTGGATGCCAACGGAGATCCCATCGCCTTATCTAACGAAAGGCAGGACAACGTAGCGCTGTCACCCACGCTGCTCACCACGGGCGGATTCACCAATCTGCAGGTTGAGAACGGCGCGGGCGGCATCCTGGTTCCGGAAATCACCCGTCTAACGGCTTCTGCCGGCGGGTCGATCACCCTCGCCGCAGCCAATCTGGAAATCCTGGGATCCATTGCGGCACCCGGTGGCAGTTTGTCATTTACGGCATATAATATTTCACCCTTTGAGGCAGCCGCCTTGAAAAAGGCAACGCTGCCCTCAACCCCGGACTCCAATGCAGGCCAAGGAAAGTTCCATCTCGGGTCAGCGGCCACCTTGAGCACGGCCGGCTTGCTGGTGGATGGCCGTGTGGATTCCCCTTCGCCATTGGCGCTGCCGCTGATGATCCGCGGCGGTAACATCACGTTGGACTCTTATGAAGCCAACCTCGATTCCGGCAGCCAGATCAACGTCTCAGGCGGGGCGGCGGTCAACGCCAAGGGAGCGATCTCCTACGGTGATGCCGGCTCACTCGCCATTCGCGCCGGCCAGGATGTGAGCATTAAATCGGTTCTCGGCGGTGGTTTGCATCTAAATTCGGTCTTGCTGGGCATGTCGGGAGCCAAGGGCGGTTCGTTATCCTTGTTGGCACCGATGATTCAGATCGGGGGAACGACCCAGGATGCCAATGTTCTGTTATTGGAACCCGCGTTTTTCCAGCAAGGCGGCTTTACCTCGTATGCCTTGACGGGAATAGGCTCTGCCGTTCTCGGAGCGGATCAATACAATCCCGCGATCCTGCTCGCCTCTGGCACAGTGATCGCTCCGGTCACATCACGCTGGATTGCGGACGTCTGGTCGTCAGGGCAAGGCGGGATTTCCTTGCACAGCATGATCAATCCGCAGGAACTGCGCAGTCCGGTCTCGCTCTCGTTCACCGCACTGGGAGCAGTCGATGATTTCAGCCAGGCCCTGATGGTCCGGGGGGATCTGCTGATGCAGGCCAATTCGCAGATCGACGCCGGCGCTCTCGGGACGGTGGCGCTCAAGGGTGACACGATCACGGTGATGGGGTCGATCACCGCCGCCGGCGGCAAGATCTCAATTGCTGGCGGCAAAAAGCTCCCTAGCAGTGCCTCGAACTCACTCAATGCGTTTGTCACGGTGTTGCTTGCACCGGGCAGTTCGCTCTCCACGGCTGGCAGAACCCTGCTGACTCCCAATAATTTTGGATTTCAAACGGGGTCGGTGCTGGCAGGCGGCACCATCTCGGTTTCCGGAAATATTGCCGCGCAGCAAGGGGCGATGCTCGATGTGTCAGGGATTTCAGGCATTTTGGATGTTCCATCCTCATCCGTGGTGTCATCCGCAGGGTTGGGGACGGGCGGTCTCGGAATGCCTCTTGGCTTGTCATATGCCTCGACCCGGATTGATAGCAATGGCGGATCTATCATCCTGACCGGCGGCCAGGAATTGTTTTGCGATGCCACTCTAAGCGGGCGTGCCGGTGGCCCTGGCGCAATGGGCGGGAGTTTGTCTATCTCTTCAGGAGCGTTTCACCTTTCCGGCACTGACGTTCCGCCTGACGACATCAACCTGGTGGTTAAGCAAGGCGGGTTGAACATTCCTGCGGGGGCCGGCGCGGGAGTTGCGAAATCCGTGGTGGACGCGCATGGCAACGAGATCGCCGCTCTCGGGTATTTCAGCGCGGACACCTTCCAGTCCGGCGGTTTTGACTCGCTCATGCTCGGAGGCAACGTGCGGTTTGCCGGAGCGGTTTCGATCCAAGCCAATCGCAGTCTTTCGGTGGCGACAAGCGGCGTGTTGGCTGCTGATGCCGCCGTGACCCTCAATGCATCATATGTCGCGCTGGGTCTCGCCTTCCAAGCACCGTTACAGCCGCAGCAGGTCCAGGGGAATTTCTTCTCCAGCAATGGACTGGTATATAATCTGAGTCCGACTTTCGGATCGGGATCGCTACGCGTGACTGCGGATTTGATTGATCTGGGCACCTTGTCATTGCAGGGAATCGGAGCGGCCAACCTGACCGCCGTCCATGGCGACATCCGCGGCAATGGAACCTTTGACATGGCGGGCGACCTGATCCTGCGCGCGGGGCAAATCTATCCGACCACCGCGGGCATTTTCACGGTGGCGGTTTATGATTACACAACCGGCGGCACCGCGCACCAGGGATCAGTGACCGTGCAGGGCGGCGACGCCCGTTCACTTCCTTATTCCGCCGCCGGACAATTGAACATCTACGCTTCGTCGATCACCCAAGGCGGCACCCTGCGCGCGCCGTTTGGTGAAATCACCTTGGGCTGGAACGGAACAGGAACGAGTCCTACCGACCTGACCGTGGGCAACTTGCTTGGCATTCCGGTCACCTCATCGCTGACCCTCGCCGCGGGCAGCGTGACGTCCGTGTCGGCCATCGACCCAATAACCGGCAAGGGTCTAACAATACCTTATGGCAAAAGCGCGGATGGCACGTCATGGTATGATCCGAGCGGACTGGAAATCACTTCGGCAGGAATGCCGACGAAATCCATCCAGCTCTCGGCCCAGACGGTGGTCACCATGGCAGGTTCGTTGGTTGATATCCGCGGCGGCGGCGATGTGTTCGCCTACCAATGGGTTCCGGGGACTGGCGGGTCCGCCGATATTCTGGCTTCAACCAGCAGTTTTGCCGTGCTGCCCGGCTACACAGCGAACTACGCGCCTTACGCAGCGTTCAACACTGCGGCCAACGCGCCGTCCTTGGGCAATGACAATGGATATGTGTCTGGCGGACTGGCCGTGGGCGACCGCATCTGGCTGGCTGGCAACGACGCGCTCGCGGCGGGGTATTATACTTTATTGCCCGCCCGCTATGCCACGCTTGCCGGCGCGGTGCTGGTGACACCGCAAGCGGGACAGGTTCTAACATCGCCGGTGGTGACTCCGGAAGGTGCGTCCATCGTGTCGGGTTACCGGTACGCCGGCTTGAACACGAATTCCGTGACCTCCACGCTGTTATCGCGCTTCGAGGTGGCACCAAGTTCGGTGGTGAGCAACCGCGCCCAATATAACATTCTTGCCGCCAATGCCACCTTGGCAACGACTGCCGGGCGGTCTCGCCTGCCGGTTGATTCAGGGCAGTTGATTCTAAGCGCCACGCTAAGCATGGGAATTCAGGGTGGCGTCACATCGGTCGCCCCGAGCGGGGGACGGGGTGGCATCGTGGATATCAGCAGCCCGCTTGATATTCTGATCCAGGCACCCGGAACCGGCAGCGTCGTCGGCAAGCTGGTGCTGGATTCCACCCAGTTGTCATCCTTTGGCGCGGAAAGCCTGTTGATCGGCGGATCGCGCCGCTCGACGTCTTTCGGAGTGGTTATTGATGTATCCACCAACAATCTGACAGTGGACAACGCGGGGGCTGAACTGGATGGTTCGGATATTCTGTTAGTTGCCAAGGAAGTGCTGACCGTGGCGTCCGGCGCGAAGATTGTTCAGAACCGGTCGCTCGGAGGAGCGGCGGATGCGGTGTCCTTGGGCACAGCGGGTGTTGCAGGCAGTGGCGATGGCGCGTTGTTGCGTGTGAGCGCGGATCCAGCGGCTGCCATCACGAGGAATGGAGTGGATGGTTCGGCGCTGCCGAATCTTGTGGTTGGCAGTGGTGCGGTCATCACGGGATCCTCGTTGATTCTGGATTCCACCGCAGGCACGTCCATCTCTTCCACCGCGACTCTCCTGGGTAACTCGGTGGCCATGAACAGCGGGCAGATCAGCATCCAGTTGGGCAGTCCGGGTGCGCTCTGGCTGACCGGCGGACAAGCGACTCGTGGCCTGGTTCTCTCCGGCAGCGCGCTAACCAGCTTGCAGGCATCGGTTAGCTCCCTGTCCCTGCTGAGTTATTCATCCATTGATCTTTATGGCAGTGGCACCATCGGCGGTGTGAATGTCGCGTCCATCGCACTGCACACCGCCGAGATCCGGGGATTCAACTCCGGCGGCGCTGGGGTTTCACTGCTGGGTAAGGAAATCACCATCGACAACAGCCCGAATGGGATTGTGCCGGGCGAGGTCACCCCTAACAACGGCACGCTGAATATTTCCGGTGATACGATTCGCTTTGGCGATCATGTCACGAATTTGGATCAGTTCGGAACCATTTCCCTTCAAGCCACCCATGGCATCATCGGTACCGGCACTGGCGGCCTGGCAACTTCCGGAAACATGACACTCACCGCCCCGGTGGTCGCGACGAGCGCCTCGGCCCGCCAGACCATTACTGTTGGCGGATCCTTGTTGCTGCAGGCTCCGGCGGTGCCCGCCACCGTGGTGCTTAGCGGCGGTCTGGGCGGCAGCCTGGCGTTGACGGGCAGCTCGGTGACGGTGAATTCCTCGATTGCCCTGCCGAGCGGAATCCTGACTTTGCACTCGACGAGCGGCGACACCACCATTGGGGGCAACCTAGACGTGGGCGGCTCGGCGGTGACGTTCCATGACGTTGTCAAATATGCCAGCGGCGGCACTATCAATCTATCTGCAGACCTGGGTTCGGTGATCCTGGCATCCGGCGGCCGTTTGTCGGTCGCCGCCAATTCGGCGGGTGGCAATGCAGGATCTCTCAGTATTTTCGTGCCAAACGGAACATTCGATTTTGCCAGTGGCAGCACCATCCTCGGGCAGCGTGGCACCGGCGGTGCCGGCGGCACTTGGGGGCTTGATACCAAGGCGCTCGTTTCACTGGCCTCGTTGGATGCCGCGCTCAATGGCGCGGGCTTTGATTTATCGCGCACGGTGCGCGTGCGCACCGGCGATGTGGCGATTGATGGAGTAGCAACCTCCCTCAACTATACTGTATCCGCAGATGCGGGATCGGTGGTGGTCAGCGGAACCATAGACGCGTCGGGAACCACCGGGGGCGCGATTGACCTGAAGGCGAACCGCAACCTGACGCTGCAATCCGGCGCGCTGTTGGATGCGCACGGGTTGGATTTCAGCAATGCGGGCAAGGGTGGTAGCATCACCCTGGAAGCCGGCTCTGAGACCAATGGCATCCTTGGCGCGGGTGAGTTGTCGCTGACCTCGGGTTCGCACGTCGATCTAACAGTAGCCAGCAACACGGCCGCCAGCGCGGGGATTGGGAAATTCAGCGGAGTGCTGCATCTCCGGGCTCCACGGATCCCAGGCGGCACCGACCTCGCGATCAATCCATTGGCCGGGACGATTTCCGGAGCTTCGGCGATCGTTGCGGAAGGATTCCAAATTTACAATCTCACCGCCACTGGTACTGGTGGGATCATCTCGACGGCCACGCAAAATGCGATCAAATCGGAGGCCACATCGTTCACGTCCAACTCTCCCGCCATCAGCGCGCGCTTGCTAGCTGGCAACACGGCCCTGGCCTCGTCATTGGTGGTGATGCCCGGCGTTGAGGTGATCAACCGCAACGGCAATCTCACGCTGGGAACCCCTTCCAGCACGGCTACCAGCGACTGGAATTTTTCTGGATACCGCTTCGGCTCCAATGCGGTCCCGGGAATCCTCACTTTGAGAGCATCGGGTGACATTGTGTTATATAATTCGCTAAGCGACGGCTTCGCCTCGGCGGACTATTTTGCCGGGCTGTTATCACGCAATGCAGCCGCGCCGACCAATGTGCAGTCCTGGTCCTTCCAAATTGCCGCAGGCGCGGACTTCAGCGCTGCGGATTATCACGGCGTCAATGCCATGGCTAGCGGCTCGCTGTTGCTCGGCAAGGACGGCAAAACCAACATCGTCGGCGCGGGCGGCCCGAATGTGCTGACCAGCACGATCACCGCCAAGTATTATCAAGTGATTCGCACGGGAACGGGCGACATCGACATCACGGCGGCCAAGGACGTGCGCATCCTCAATCAGATCGCCTCGATTTATACCGCAGGGGTTCTGGTGGATGACGCGACGATGGGCGGAACTTTCGCTGTGCCGATCCCCAGCATGACCGGGAACCTCCAGCAGCGCATCCCATATCCCGTCCAATATTCCATGGCGGGGGGCAATGTGGGCATCCACGCGCTGGGAGATATCATTCATTATACCACCGACACGCTGAACAACCTGATCGCGGATTCCAGCAAGGAGATGCCGACGAACTGGCTCTATCGCCGGGGATATGTTGACGCGAGCGGCCAGTTCGGGAATTCCAATAGTGGTGAGGCGGCCTCCACAACCTGGTGGATTGACTTCAGCAATTTCTTCGGTGGCGTGGCGACCTTCGGGGGCGGGGATGTTTCCCTCGTTGCCGGCAAACAGGTTTCCAACGTGGACGCGTCTGTCGCGACCAACGCGCGCATGCCCAAGGGGGTGCCCAATGCGGCATCCTTGGTGGAACTCGGCGGGGGCGATCTGGTGGTGCGTGCCGGCACCGATATCGACGGCGGGGTTTATTATGTCGAGCGCGGCCAAGGGACCCTTGATGCCGGAGGCACCATCCACACCAACAGCACGAGATCGCCATCGCTGACCACCATCAAGAATCCGTCGGATGTCTATGCCGCGCAGACGTGGTTGCCCACGACGCTCTTTTTGGGTAAAGGGGGCTTTGATGTCTCGGCCCGCGGCAGCGTCCTGTTGGGTCCGGTCGCCAATCCGTTTCTGCTGCCCCAAGGATACAACAACACCTACTGGTATAAGACCTATTTCTCCACCTATGCGCCGACCAGCAGGGTGAGCGCGTTTTCACTCGCCGGCGATGTCACCTTGCGGACCAGTGTGACGTTGCCGACCACCAGCACCAACGCCAGCGTGACGTTGGGTTCCGCCATACCCACTTTGCAGGCGTGGTATCAAAACCAATTACTCTACAACAGCAGTGCCAGTGCGCGCAGCATGTCGTATTACCAGCCGTGGCTGCGACTTACCGAAACCGCCGTCGCGCCGTTTTCCTCAGCATTCAGCCTGCTGCCCGGCAGCCTGAGTTTAGTGTCATTGAGCGGCAGCGTGAATCTGGCAGGAGGAATCAAGCTCGCTCCATCGGCCACCGGATCGCTTTCGATCCTGGCGGGCGGATCAGTGAATGGCCTGCAAATCACCGGCACTGCAACGACGTCGCAAGCGGTGATCAACGAATGGGCATCGAGCACGATCAACCTCTCCGATGCGGACCCCGCTTCAATCCCCGGCATCGCGTCGCCAGTCGCATATCAATACCTGCTCTCCCAGGACCCCACCAGCAATCTTCAGCGAGACTCCAAAAACACGAGTGGACTGGTTTCGTTTTTGAATCCCTACTTCGCGGAAACCGGTTCCACCAATGAAGTGTTGCAGACCAAACAACGGCTCCATAGCAGCGCCCTGCTGCACTCGACCGACACACAACCCGTACGGATTTACGCGTCGTCCGGGGACATTTCCGGGTTGACCCTGTATTCCGCCAAAGCCATCCGGGTGATTGCCGGGCGGGACATCGCGGATGTGTCGTTCTATGCGCAAAATCTTTCCACCTCGGATGTCACGCAGGTGATCGCCGGCCGGGATCTGATCGCTTACGACGCGGCATCATCGCTGCGCAGTCAGGCGACGGCCACCGGCAACGCGTTGAATCTGGGAGAAACACCGATGGCCGGAGACATCCAGATCGCCGGACAGGGAACGCTGGAGGTTTTGGCTGGCCGCAATCTGGACCTAGGGACCGGTGCCACCAATTCCAATGGAACCAGCAGCGGCATCACCAGCATCGGCAATGCCAGAAATCCCTATCTGCCATTCGCGGGGGCGAACCTCATCGCCGGCGCGGGCATCGGCGACGCCTGGTCGCTCGCCGCCAGCCACCTGGATTTTGGCGCGTTCATCGCCAAATATGTCAAATCCGGCGATGGCACGGCGCATTTGCTAGAGTTGGGATGCACCCAGGACCAGTTCGACCAGAAGGATCCGGACCAGCAGGACCAGCTCGCGCTGGAGGTTTTCTATCTGATTTTGCGCGATGCCGGGCGCGCTCACAACCTGCCGGACAGCGCAGGGTACGGCAACTACGATGCGGGCAAGGAAGCGATTGCCACGCTGTTTCCAGGAGCCAGTTGGAGTGGATCAATCAATACCCGCGCCCGCGACATCCGGACCAAAAACGGCGGCGACATCAACTTGTTTGCGCCGGGTGGCTCGCTGGCCCTGGCAGCCATCAAGATCGGCAATCCACTGACGCCTCCCGGCATTGTCACAGAGGCCGGCGGCAACATCAATGTCTTCACCCGTGGCAATGTCGATCTGGGCATTTCCCGGATCTTCACGCTGCGCGGTGGCGACGAAATCATCTGGTCGTCGGAGGGCAACATCGCCGCCGGGTCGTCGTCCAAAACCGTCCAGTCCGCCCCACCCACCCGGGTCCTGGTTGACACGCAGAGCGCCGATGTGAAAACCGACCTGGCCGGCCTGGCCACCGGCGGCGGCATCGGCGTCCTCACTTCGGTGGCGGGAGTCAAACCGGGTAATGTTGATTTGATCGCCCCGACCGGCACCATTGATGCCGGGGACGCTGGGATCCGAGTCTCGGGCAACCTGAATATCTCGGCTGCCGTCGTGGTCAATGCTGGCAACATCGCGGCCGGTGGAACCAGTAGCAGCAGCGCACCCACCGCCTCGGCCGCGCCGAGCGCGGGGAGCATCAGCACCGCTTCCAACTCGGCGGCCGCCACCAGCACGAGCGCGACCGAAGTGGCGAAACACGAGGCCGCCGCGCCAGCATCAGCCGCAGATGCACCGTCCCTCATCACGGTCGAGGTCATCGGCTATGGCGGGGGAAGCGGCGACGAGCAGGAAGAGGAAAAGGACAAGCCTGAGAGCGGCACCTGAACTTTCGAGGTTGCTCCTGGTTCCAAGGAGCGGCGGAATCCGTCCGCCGAGGCCCATGGAAAGTCCATGAAGTGAGAGAATCGCTCGGCATTGGCCCCTCATGGACCAGGGCGATCAGACATCGCTGCTGCTTGTGACCGCTGCCCATGTTACCCATCGTTCCACACCCAGAGCGCGCCCGGGTATGGATGCGAGAGTCACTTTTGCCGCCGTGATAGCCGATGATTGATACACCGCACTAATCATCCGGGCGGGTCACGGTGCCTGCCCGGAGAGGACCTGTTCGTTGGCCTTCCTCGCGGCAATCACCTGAATACCGTCGTATGCCTGCCAGCCGATGCGCGCCTTGAGCAGCGTATCGGCCAGCGGCTGTGCTTGCTGCCAGCTAGCCAAGTAGGCCGGACTGGCTGGATCCTGGTTTTCCCCTCCGACAAGTTCCACGAATTGCCCGGCCGTCTGGTCAATGGCCTGGCGCTGGTAATCTGATAGAACCACTCCCACGGCAGGGATCGCTTGCAAGGCGGTGGGAATCACGACCGCTTGCGGGTTGGAGTTGCCTGGGGCAGTCGGGTTGGCGGGGCTCCCGGTGGCGGGTTCATTTGCCGCCGGGTATGCAGACGGAGGGTCGGCCAGTGCCGCATTGGAGGAGGGCGCATGAGAGTCGGGCGGACGCTGGCCATTTCGGGCGGCCAAACCGATGACGCTGCCGGCAGTGGATTCGCCTTCCACAGGGTGGGCCGCCGCATCGTTGGCAAGCGCCGGATTGGATGCCGTTGAGGCGGGCGGATTGTTAGATCCGGCGTTGCTTGCGGGCTGCGACGAGCGCGGGGCATCCGTATCAGATGATAGTCCAGATGCCTTTCGGAAACCGGGTGGTGGCTTGGAATCACCGCGCGTGGTGGACCGCGTCCTGATGGATGAATCCGCGTGGCGGGTCGGTGTGAGATTGTCCCCGCCCTGCATCCAGATCAGGGTGCCTAGCACCGCTGCGGTGATGAGCACGATTGAGGCAATGGCGCGAGTCATATTATTCGGTATCTAACTTATTTAGCGGGTTGCACCTCGCTGATGGATAGGGTTGCCATCGGAAAATAAATGGGCCGGCGCGGAATCGGATTCCGCGCCGGCTTTTGATCGATCATGCTGCGGGCGCGCTTGGGCCGCCCGTCAGAGGATTTCAGTAACCGACGACGCCGCCGTCCGAGGAGCGGCTCACATTCATCGAGCTGAGGATGATGCCCGAGGTCACGGCATCGGTGTCGTGAATCTGCGTGGCAAGATTCTCGGCGACGGTCTTGATGGTGGCGGAGGCGGACGTGTTGAACGCCAAATGCTCGTAAGCCCAGAAGGTGTATTGGCCATTCCGGACAGCGTCAGCGCTATAAGTCACGCCGTTGTAGGTGAGTTCCTTCGCATTGCCAGTTCCGCCACCCGAGGCGCCTACGCCGGTGAGGGCGCGGGCGGCGTCGCCGGTGCTCAGATAGGTCACATAGAAACCGCCGAGTGCCGAGGTGGTGTAGCGCATGTCGTCCGCGAGGGTGCCACCGCTGGATTCACCGCCGTTGCCCGCGATGGATGAGAGGCCAAGCAGCGAGTAGGCTGGCCAGGCAACGTGCGAGGCAACCGTGGCGCCGGAAAAGGTCGGCTTATATTGAAACACGGGCAGCGAGGTGCCCACGCCGGTTTCGGCAAACGCGGTGAGGCGGGTGCCGGAGTCGAAGTCGCGACCGATGGCAAAGACACTCGTGCCCAAATCTCCAACCGCACCGGTGAAGGTCGAGAGGGTGGTGGTACCGGTTGGGAAGAGCGCCTGGGCGATCTGCGGAGTCATGTTGGCGAGGCCGGAGGGGGATCCAGTGCTGGCAATCCACTTGAACGGCACCACACCCACGGGACCGATGGCGGCCTCTTGCAGATTCGCAACCGGGATGGTCACCGTTTCCTTATACACGTCGCTCATGGCGATCAGCGGCACTTCCGCAAACAAGCCAGTAAGTGAGCCGGTGCCGCCAGTGGTGGTGGTGGCGCCGTCGGCCAGGAAGTTCGCGTTCAGGCCGTTGTTCACGGCCTGATAGCCCGCGATCGATCCGGAGAACGAGGTCTTGATGATCACGGCAACGCCGCCGCTGGTGGTGGTGCCCTTGAAGATCGCCTGACTCGCGCCGCCCAGAGTGCTGCCGGTGTAGCCGAAGGTGTAGCCGGCATTGAGCAGGTGGCCGATGGCGTTATGAGTCGAGCCGCGGAACGCGCTCGAACCCGTGATGCGAATGACGGTGTCCGCGCTGGCGAAACCGGTGACTGCCATGGCGGCAAGTCCAAAAATAAGTGCTTTGTTTGTTTTCATAATGGTAATATCGATTTGTGTTTTGTTGTTTGGCTGGAAAAAATTGGATCAGATACGGCGGCGGCGGATGGCGAGGGCACCCAGGCCGAGGCCGGCAACCAGCAGCGAGCTGGGTTCCGGAATCACGCTGACGGAACCGCCGCTGAGAGAGAACGAGGCCACATAACTGGTGGAATTCGCGGCGCTCGTGCGGAACAGATCCAACGTCTGGGTGAGGCTGCCTTCGATGCCGCCGTTGATCACCTTGAAACCCGTGGAGGCGGTGCTGTTGTTGCCGCCCGGTTGGAAGCTTGCCCAGTCGGCGGGATCCGCGTTGTTCTGAATGACCAGGCCGGTGTTGTTGGAGCTTGCCTGATAGGTGTTGAATCCGTTCGTCGAGCCTTCCAGGCCCATCATGGTGGTGGAGGCAACGCCGCGGTTGGTATTGTTGAGCAGGAACCCGGTGCCGACGGTGCCGGTGGTCGTCTCCGCCTTGGACGCGTAAACGGTTGTGGCAATGTCACCGCCCACGGTGGCCGTGTTGGATGGGCTGCCTACGATGCCCCAGCGCATGTTGGAATTGCTGGCCCAGCTGCCGCCGAAGGTGGCCACCAGGTCGGTGTTGATGTCGCCGAGGCTCAGCGTAACCGGTGACCCCACGGCGAAGCCGAGGCTGTCGTCACGGAAGCTCGCCGCACTGCCGAGATTGACCACCACGCTCTTGGTGCCGGTGACATCGCGGAAGCCGACGAGCAGGTCGCCGGGGTTGTAGACGACGAGGGCTGCCTGGGCAGAACCCGCCACGAGA
>JBAXBG010000098.1:0-13428 GCA_037142115.1 Verrucomicrobiota bacterium
AGCTTGGTGGCACCAATTGCGACCACCTGGACCGTCCGATCCGGGTCGCGGAGCGACCACCTGGACCTTCCGATCCGGGTCGCGGAGCGACCACCCGATGGTAGCCGTGGGTTTCAACCCACGGTGACGGCGTTCCCCCCATGAATCCCCGCGTCGCGGAGCGACGCCTGCAACCGCCGATTGCCGGCACGCGTCACATCCGCTCCGGGCAGCGGATGCCTAACAACCCGAGGCCGGTGTTGAGGATGCGGCCGGTGAGTTCGCACAGCGCGAGGCGGCTGGAGCGCAGCGGTTCGTCGGACTTGAGGACCGGGCAGGCCTCGAAGAACGAGTGGAACGCGCGCGCCAGCTCCAACAGATAGTTGGCCAGCAGGTTCGGGCGGAAGTCCTCGAGGATGGCGGGCAGCAGCTCGCCGAAGCGGGCGTGCAGGCGGGCGAGGTGGACCTCGGCCGCGTCGTGCAGGATGATGGCGGCGGCGCTGGCGTCGAACGGCGCGTCGAGCTTGCGGAAGATCGAGCGGATGCGCACCGTCGAGTATTGCAGGTAGGGTGCGGTGTCGCCCTGCAGCGCCAGCATCCGGTCCCAGGCAAACACATAGTCGGTCAGCCGGTTCTGCGAGAGTTCAGCGAATTTGACCGCACCGATGCCGACGATGGCGGCGATCTCGGCGGCTTCCGCACCCTGCAGGTCCGGGCTTTTTTCGGCGATGATTTTAGCCGCGCGGTCGACGGCCTCGGTGAGCACGTCGGTGAGCTGGACGTTGTCGCCGGAGCGGGTCTTCATCAGCTTGCGGTCCTCGCCGAGGATCGACCCGAAGGCCACATGTTGGAAATCGCCGGTTTTCCCCCAGCGCGCGGCCGCATCAAACAGCTGGCGGAAATGCAGTTGTTGCGGCACGCCCACGACATACCAGATGTGGTCCGCGTGCCATTCGTCGATGCGGAACTGGATGGTGGCGAGATCGGTGGTGGCGTAGAGGAACCCGCCGTCGGCCTTGCGGATGATCGTCGGATTGTCGGTCCAGCCGTCCTCCTTATGGACCATGAACGGATCGTCCTCGGGTTTCCGGGTGCCATCCGCGAAGATGCAAATCGCCCCGTTGCTCTCGCGGGCGATGCCCTTGGCGACGAACTCGTCCACCAGGCCGGCCAGCCGGTCGTTGTAATAACTCTCGCCCAGCCAGTGGTCGAAGTGGACGTCCAGGGTGGCGTAGATTTTCTGCAGGCCGCGCTTGGAAACCTCGATGCACTGCCGCCAGATCGTGAGGTTGTCCGGGTCGCCGGCCTGGAGCTTGACCAGCTCGTTCTTGCAGGTCTCGAGCGCCGCCGGATCAGCTTTCGCCAGGGCGTTCACGTCGCGATAGACGCGCAGCAGCTCGGGGATCGGGTCGGCGTCGAGCGCAGCCGGATCCAGCAACGTTTTCCAGCCGTGGAGGATCATCCCGAACTGCGTCCCCCAGTCGCCGATGTGGTTGTCCGCGATCACCGTGAAGCCCAGAAAGCGCGCGATCCGGCACAACGCATCGCCGATGATGGTCGAGCGGATGTGGCCGACGTGCATCGGCTTGGCGACGTTGGGCGCGGAGAAATCCACGATCACGGTGCGGCCGGCACCCACCGGCGGCACGCCGAGCTGGGGGTCGCGGATCAACTCGGCCACGCGGGCGGCATAGGCTGCCGGCAGGATGTGGAAATTGATGAACCCGGGACCGGCGATGTCGGCGGTGGCCAGGCCACCGAGCTCGAGGTGATCGATGATTTCCTGGGCCAGCGCGCGCGGATTGGTCTTGCGCTGCTTGGCTAACACCATCGCCGCGTTGGTCTGATAATCTCCGAAGCGCAAGTCCGCGGCAGCCGTGACCGCGGCGGTGGCGGGTTCACCCAGCGTGGCGGCTAGGGCGGCGGCTAGGCGGCATTCGAGATCCTGCAGAAGCGTCATGACGGGTAACAATGAGAGGTGCGGGCAGCTTCAGGCGACGGGTGCCACCGCTCGGAACGGTTTGCACTCCAGGATGGCGAGAATTTCCTCGCGGGATTCCGCCGTGCCCAGTTGGCGGAGGATCTCGCGGTTGGTGAACATTTTGGCGATCGCCGCCAGCGTCCGCAGATGCAGCGGATAGTCCTTGCGCGGGACGATGAAGAGAATGATGAAATGGACCGGCGCGTTGTCCAGGGACTCGAAATCCAGGCCGGGCCTGGAGCGCCCGAACACCGCCACCACCTCGTCGGCCTCGTCGGAAAACGCGTGGGGAATGGCCACCCCGCAGCCGATGCCGGTGCTGACCTGATCCTCACGGGCTTTCAATGCGGCCAGAATCAGCAACCGCTGCGCGCGCGGCAGCCGCCGACTCTTGACCAGTTGCGCCACCAACTCGGTGATCGCCGGCCAATGCTCGACCGCCTTCATATCGAGGATGATCTGATCGGTACTGAGCAACTTCGCCAACTTCATAAAATCAAATCGCAGGCGGTCAGGCCTAATGACGGGCGCGAGTGGAATGCGCCATTCCCCCCTTGGCAAGCGGATTTCCTGCGCCCTGTGAAATCGGAGGGGGGACATTCCTGTCCCCCTTCTTTCATTTCCGTCGCGTGAAGACGCGACACGAATGTCGCGACTCCTTAGTTTCATCACGCACCGCGCATCAGCGAGATTTCAGCGAGCGACACCATCGCCTTGAGCAGGTCCTCGCGCGGGGCCGTCTTGAGGTCGGCCACGGTGACCGCACGATCAAGGGTGAACTTGCCCGAGCGGGTCCGGCGCAGGTCGCTGAGGTGCGCGCCGCAGCCGAGCATTTCACCGATGTCGTGAGCGTAAGTGCGGACGTAAAAGCCTTTCGAACAATTCACGATGAAATCCACCTCGGGCAGCGCGATGCGGGTCACCTGATAGCCATCGACGCGCACCTGGCGCGGCTCGCGTTCGATGACCTGCCCCTTGCGGGCTAGCTTGTAGAGCGGCACGCCGTCCTTCTTGATCGCCGAAACCATCGGCGGAATCTGGCCGAATTCGCCCAAGTAGGCATCAAACGCCCGGCGGATCTCCGCCTCGGACAACTCGGGCACCGGCCGGCTTTCCAAGATCTCGCCCTGGCGGTCCTGGGTGCTGGTGGACGCGCCCAGCGTCAGGGTGCCGACATACTCCTTGTCCTCGCTCATCAGCAAATCCTGAATCTTGGTGGCGCGGCCAATGACCAACATCAGCAGGCCGGTGGCCATCGGATCGAGCGTGCCGCAGTGGCCGATCTTTTTCGTGTTGAGCGCGCGGCGGGCGATGGCCACCACGTCGTGCGACGTCATGTCCGGGGCCTTGTCAACTAACAACACGCCGCTCGGGCCGTTCATGTCCATGGGATTCGGTTTCATAAGTTGGGTGATTCTGCGCGCACTTCCTGGATGCGGCGCGCGATGGCCTCGAGCACCAGAGCCTTGGCCTCGGCCAGCGGGCCGGGCATCCGCAGGCCGGCGGCCAGCGCGTGGCCGCCACCGCCGAATTGCGCGGCAATCTTGCAGACATCGAAGCGGCGGTCCTTGGAGCGCATCGAGGCGCGGATCATGCCGTCGGGCAGTTCCTCGAAAAACACCGCCAGTTGCACCCCGCGGATCGCGCGGATCACGTCGATGAGCCCCTCGCTGTCCTCCGGCAGCAGGCCGAGCTCGAGGCGCGTCTGATCGCGCAATTCCCAGTAGGCGACCATGCCGTCGGGCGTGCGCTGCAGCGTGCCTAACAAAGCGCGCATCAGCTCCAGCCGGCGATACGGCAGCTCGTCGTAGGTTTGCGAATTGATCCGGCCCACATTCACGCCGCGGCGAATCAGGTCGGCCGCCAGCTCATACGTTTTGGCCGTGGTCGACGGATATTGGAACGAGCCGGTGTCGGTGGAAACCGCCACGTAAATCGCGTCGCGCGTCTCGGGCGGCAGCGGCAAATCCAAGCGCGTGATCAGATCGTAGAGAATCTGGCCGGTGGCCGGGCTGGTGGAATCGATCAGGTTGAGATCGCCGTAGTGTGGATTGGACACATGATGGTCGATGTTGAGCCAGAGGGCCGCCTTGGACGCGGCATGCAGCGCGCGCTCGCCGAGCCGCGGCTTGGTCGCCGTATCCAGGGCGATGGCCACTTCCACCTCCAGCGGCTCGGCCGGGGGCGCTTCGATCCGCTCGGATCCGGGCAGGAAGGCCAGATTTTCCGGCAAGCCGTCTTCGTTGATGAGGCGCACGGATTTGCCCAGCGCCAGCAGCGAAAACCCCAGCGCGAGTTGGGACCCGATCGCATCGCCGTCCGGGCGAATGTGGCTCAGCAGCACAAACGACTGGTGCGACCGCAGCACGTCACCGATTTGCTCGACAGTCGCTAGAAGCGGCGGATTCGTAATTTCGCTCATGGGGTGGAACCGCGGCGCGGGGCGCGGATTCTCCCCACGAATCCATCCCGCGCAAGAATAAACCTGAATTCCGCGCACGAACCGCACCGACTGCTACCCGAGGGCCGGGAAAATCACCCGCCCTCAGATCCCCGCCCGCGCCTCGCGGGTGGCGGCTTGAACGTCCGGGGCCTGCAGCAACTCGGAGACGATGACCACGCGGCGCGCGCCGGCGGCCAGCACTGTGGCGAGATTGGCGCGCTTGATGCCGCCGATGCAAAAAGCGGGGATGCTGGAACCGACCTCGCGTTCCATGGCGGCGACCTCGTGCAGGCCGATGGCGGGGCGCCCGGCCTTGGTGGGGGTGGGAAACAACGGCCCGAAGCCGATGTAATCAAACCCCTCGGCCAGCGCGGCGCGGGCTTGCTCGAGCGAGTGGGTCGAGCGGCCGATGATTTTGTCAGGGCCCATGGCCAGGCGCGCGGCGGCCAGCGGGCCGTCGTCCTGGCCGATGTGGACGCCATCGGCACCGAGTTCGGCGGCCAGCGCCGGGTGGTCGTTGAGGAGGAACGGCACGCCCGCCGCGCGGCACAGCGGCAGCAGCCCCAGCGCGACGCGACGGATGGTGGCGAGGTCATGGCGCTTGGCGCGCAGCTGCAACAGGTCCGCCCCGCCGGCTAACAGCGAGGCGGTGACCGCGGCGGCATCCGCCTCAGCACAGTAGCCGAGGTCGAGGATGCAGTAGAGCTTGGGGTCGGCGGGATCAGTCATGGGGCCAATAGGTCCTATAAGTCCTATAAGTCCTATAGGACCTAGGGTCTCGGTTCACCTCGCCCGCTCCTCGAGGAACCGCGCCACCCAGGCGATATCGTAGGTGCCGTTGATGAAATCCGGGTGGGAGATGATTTCGCGCTGGAACGGGATGGTCGTCTTGATGCCGCGAATGATGAACTCGCCCAGCGCGCGCTTCATGCGGGCGATGGCGATCTCGCGGGTGGCGGCGGTGACGATGAGCTTGGCGATCATCGAATCGTAGTGCGGCGGCACGGTGTAGCCGGAATAGACGTGGGTGTCCACGCGCACGCCCTTGCCGCCGGGGGCATACCACAGGTCGATGGTGCCCGGGCTGGGCGCAAAGTTGTTGAACGGGTCCTCGGCATTGATCCGGCACTCGATCGAGTGGCCGCGCGGGCTGGACTCCAGCACGTGGCGCGAGAGCGGCTCGCCGGCGGCAACGCGGATCTGCTCCTTGATGAGCTCGCAGCCCATCACCTCCTCGGTCACCGGGTGCTCGACCTGGATCCGGGTGTTCATTTCCATGAAGTAGAAATTCTCGGCCTTGTCATCGACGAGGTATTCGATGGTGCCGGCGTTCTGATAGTTGACGTTGCGGATCAGGTTGACCGACGCCTCGCCCATGCGGGCGCGCAGGGCCGGGGTGAGCAGCGGCGACGGGCACTCCTCGATGATTTTCTGGTTGCGGCGCTGCAGCGAGCAATCGCGCTCGCCGAGGTGGATGAAGTTGCCGTGGGCATCCCCGATGACCTGGAACTCGATGTGATGCGGGTTGAGCACCAGCTTTTCGAGATAACAACTGCCATTGCCGAAGCACACGATCGCCTCGCTGGACGCGGCTTGAAACTGCGAGATGAAATCCTCCGGGTGAAAACACGGCCGCATCCCGCGCCCACCGCCACCCGCGGTGGCCTTGATCATCACCGGAAATCCGATTTTCTTGGCGGCCTCGAAGGCGGTTTCCGCGTCCGGCATGAGCTCGGAGCCGGGCGTGACCGGCACGCCGTTGGCCAAGGCGGTGGCACGGGCGCTGGCCTTGTCGCCCATCAGGGCGATAATCTTGGCTGCCGGGCCGATGAAGGTGATGCTGGAGGACTCGCAAATCGCGGCGAAGCGGGCGTTTTCCGCCAGAAACCCGTAGCCGGGATGAATCGCGTCCGCTCCGGTGATCTCCGCGGCAGCGAAGATCCGGTCCATTTTCAGATAGGACTCCTTGCTCGAGGCCGGCCCGATGCACACCGCCTGGTCGGCCAACTGGACATGCATCGAATCGACGTCGGCCTCGGAATAGACGGCCACGGATTCGACGTCGAGCTCGCGACAGGCGCGGATGATGCGAAGGGCGATTTCGCCGCGATTGGCGACCAGGACACGTTTGAACATGGCGAAGAAGGGAAAAAAAAAATCAGGAATCAGTGAGCGGTGATCGGCGTGAGCCGCTCACTTGATGCGGAACAGGGCGTCGCCATATTGAACGGGCTTGCCGTCCTCGGCGATGATCGCGGTGATGGTGCCGGCCTGTTCGGCCTTGATCTCGTTCATCACTTTCATCGCCTCAATGATGCACACCGTCTGGCCGATCGACACCGCCGAGCCCACCGCCACCAAATCGGGCGCGTCGGGCGCGATTTTCAGATAGAACGTGCCGACCATCGGCGAGGTGATGTCGCTGCCTTCCTCCACCGGTGCCGGTTGGGCCACCACCACGGCCGCCGCGGCGGGGGCAGTCGGCGCGGCAGGGGCCAGCGCGGCCACCGGTGCCGCAGGCAGACTGGCGAACAACCCGCGGAGGTCCTCGATATCGGTGCCTTTTTTCAGTTTGAGATGAAAGTCCTTCTTGGTGAGATCGAAGAGCGTGAGGCCATGCTCATTCATAAGTTCGACAATGCGACGGATTTCCTGGAGGTCCACGGTGGAGGATTGGTTGGGAGTTGAAGGGCGGGAGGCGGGGTGCGCTGCGCTTGTTGACACTTGAAAGCATGAGCGTCAAGCGGGAACGCGGCCGCTGTGCGGCCCGGTGTTTCGGTGTTTCGGTGTTTCGGTAAGATCAGAGCGAAAGCTTCGGTGCGTAGCGACTGATCCTTTCGCTCTTACCGAACCACCGAAACACCGAACCACTGAAACACTGAAACCCCGCCACCCCTCTTCAGCGCGCTTCACTGAACGAAAGCCCCAACTCCTTGGCCAGGCGGGTGATTTTGGCACGCTCCCTGGGTTCGATCAAGGTGATGGAAACGCCCTTCTTGCCGGCCCTGGCGGTGCGGCCGCTGCGATGGGTGTAGTATTCCATCTGCTCGGGGAGTTGATGCTGGACGACAAACGACAAGTCGGCGACGTCGATGCCGCGGGCGGCCACGTCGGTGGCGATGAGGAACTGGACGCGCTCTTTTTTGAAGGAGCGCATCACCGTGTCGCGCTCCTTTTGGGTGAGGTCGCCCTGCAAGACCTCGACCGGGAAGCCGAGCTTGGTCAGCTGCTTGCCCAGAATGATCGCCCCCGCCTTGGTGCGGCAGAAGATCAGGCCCCGGTCCTGTTTTTGGCGCTTGAGAAATTCGACGATGAAAGCCGTCTTCTCGTCCCGGCTGCAGACGGCGAACTGGTGGTCGATGTCGCGGTTGACCACATGGCCTTTGTCGATTTTGAGGGTGTGCGCCTTGGCCGTCATGCAGTCCTTGACCAGCGCCTGGATCGCGTCGGGAAAGGTCGCCGAAAACAACCAGGTGCTGCGCCGGCCCCGCGTCAGCGCGAAAATCCGCACCAGTTCCTTTTTGAATCCCATGCTGAGCATTTCGTCGGCCTCATCGAGCACCAGGTGTTTCACCGAGACCAGAGTGAGCGCCTTGCGCTGGATCAAGTCGAGCAGCCGTCCCGGGGTGGCCACCACGATATGGGTCGGGCGTTGCAGCGCGATGACCTGGCGGTCGATGTTGTCGCCGCCGCTGAGCACCTCAATGAAGATCTTGTGGTCGGCGAACTTGGTGTAACGGAACAACTGCTTGCCGATTTGTTTGGCGAGCTCGCGGGTCGGCGCAATGACCAGACCCTGGATTTCCCTCACTTTGGGATTGGTCTTCATCAGCAAGGGCAGCCCGAACGCCGCGGTCTTGCCGGTGCCGGTTTGGGCCTGCGCCACCAGATCGCCGCCGTCTTCCAGCAGAAAGGGAATCGCTTTGGCCTGGATCTCCGTCGGCTGGATGATGCCGAGCTCGTGCAGGCCTTGGCTCAGATCCGCGGGAATCCCAAGTGCCGGGAAGGTGTTCAAGGTCGTGTGTGTCATGGGGCGATGACAAAACGTGGCCGGATTCGCCGCGACTAGCAAGCGCCGCCGACGCCAGTTAGCCGGTGTTTCGGTGTTTCGGTGTTTCGGTGTTTCGGTGTTTCGGTGTTTCGGTGTTTCGGCAAGAGAGAAAGGATCCGTCGCTACGCACCGAGCCTTTCGCTCTGCTCTTGCTGAAACACCGAAACACCGAGCCGCGCAGCGGCTACAGCGGCTACCGAAACACCGAGCCGCGCAGCGGCTACAGCGGCTACCGAAACACCGAGCCGCGCAGCGGCTACAGCGGCTACCGAAACCCCGGCCTCACGCCGGCTTGATCGCCTCCGCCCACTGGGCACGCAGGAAATCAAACGCCGCCGGAATCGCCACCCAAGGGTCTGTCCCTTTGGCGACGCCGCACTCGAGACTGCAATAATCCTGATAGCCGAGCTGATGCAGCGCGCGGAGCCCGTCGACGAAGCTGCGTTCCGGTTGCTCCGGCTCCTTGAGCTTGTCCTGGCCGGGCAGCCAGCGCACGCGGCTGGCCAGATGCACGTGGTGCAACCACCGGAACCCGGCGGTGAAGGCCGCCGCGTCGGACGTTTCCTCCTTCGCCATGTGATAGAAATCGCCCATCAGGCAGATGCCCGGGTTGTCGATTTTGCGGCAGATGGCCGCCGCCTGCTCGATGCGGTTGAGATAAAACGTCTCGCCCTTGTTGAGCGGTTCGAGCAGCACCCGGGTGCCAGCCTTGGTGGCGTGGTCGCCCAGGGCGGGCAGGATGTCCCACAAGATCTTGTCCAACTCGGCGGGTGCCAGCTCGCTCTGCTTGTTGAAGCACGGCACGAAGATCACCCCGGTGGATTCCAACTCGCCGGCCGTGTCGAGCGCTTGCTTGAGGGCCGCGATGCCCGCCTTGCGTTTGTCCAGATCCATGGAAACCAGGTCGCCCTTGCTGGCGCCCCAGCAGAGCGCCGAAATCCGGATATTCGTGCCCTTGAGCGCCTCCTTGACCTCGGCGATCCGGCTCGCCGGGTCACCGCCAAGCTCCAAGCCGGCGCAGCCCCATTTTTCCAGATTGGCGACCTTTTCCTTCAGGCTGGCACCCGGCAGGCGGCTTTCCTGGCTGCAGAGTTTCAACACTCCGGGTTTCGTGGGGGCGGCGAAGGCGCGACCGGCGAGAGCGATGGTCCCGGCGGCGGTTAGACTGTATTGCAGGAAATGGCGGCGTTGCATGGCAGGTGGATTGATTGGCAATTCCCGGACGCTACGCTGCGGCCCGCGGCGTTCTTTCGATCAACCCCGCGGGTTGCCACGGCCTTTCCCGATTCTGGGTGCGGCCGCATCAATAATCGGGAAATCCCTGGAATCGGGATTCCCAATCCGGTTCCGCTGTTCATAGTGCGCGCCATGCCGGAGCCCGAGATGACCGCCGCGGAGCAGCGAGCCTACGATGAGGCGTTGAAACGCATTGCCGAGTGCGGCCGGCGCCGTGGCACGGCGCTTGACTTGAGCCGGCTGCGCCTGACGCGGGTGCCGGCCCGGATCAACCAACTCGCCAAGCTCGCGACGCTCGATCTATCGAACAATCTGCTCGTTACGCTGCCGCCCGAGCTCGGCGAGCTGGCCCAGCTGACGCGGCTCGATGTGTCGCACAACCCGCTGGCCGCGCTGCCGGCGGTGATCACCCGGCTCGGCGAACTCACGGTGCTCGACCTGGCCCACACCACCCTGCAGGAGTTGCCGCCGGAGCTTGGCGGGCTGGTCCAGCTGACCCGGCTCGATCTGTCACACAACCCGCTGGCCGCGCTGCCGCGGGAGCTCGGCCAGCTCGCCAATCTGACGCGGCTCTATCTGGCCAACAACCGGTTGGACGCGCTGCCGCCCGAGCTCGGGCAACTCGCCAATCTGACCCGGCTTTACCTGGCTCATAACCGGCTGGGCGCGCTGCCGCCCGAACTCGGGCAGCTCGCCAATCTGACGCGGCTGGACCTGTCGCACAACCTGCTGGCAACGCTGCCGCCCGAGCTCGGCCAACTCGCCAAGCTCACCGTGCTGGAACTCGCCCACAACCAGCTGGCGAGCCTGCCGCCGGAGATCGGGGGTCTAACCAAACTGACAGTGCTGTCGCTGGTGGCCAACCGGCTGGCGGCGTTGCCGCAGAGTTTGGGGACCCTTGAGATGTTGGAGCGTTTGTTTCTGCACGACAATCCCGCGCTGCAGCTAGCGCCCTCGATTCTGGGGGCCGATCCCCGCCACCCGCAGGACCCGCGGGTGGCGGCCGCGAAATCGATTTTGGGGTTTTACTTTGCGCGGCTGACTGGCCGAACCCGGCCGTTGGACGAGGTGCGGGTGATGCTGCTCGGGCGCTGCGGGGCCGGCAAGACGAGCCTCGCGCAAGCCTTGCGCGACCTGCCGATCCGCGACCGGGAGGTGAGCACGCCGGGCATCGCGTTGGGCACCTGCACGCTCGAGGGCAGCGGCGGGCAAGCGGTTACGGCGCGGGTCTGGGATTGTTCCGGCCAGGAGCTCTGCCACGAGCTGCATCCGTTGTTTTTCAGTCCGAGGAGCCTGTATGTGGTGGTGCTCGCGGGCGGCGGGGCGCAGGCCCAGGCGGATGCCGAATCCTGGTTGGGCCGGATCCAAGAGTTCGGCACCGACGCCCAAGGCCAGGTGCCGCCGGCGGTGGTGGCGCTCAACCAGTGGAACGTGCCCGGCGCCCGCCCCGAGGTCGACCGCGCCGCGCTGCGCGAGCGCTTTCCGTTTATCCGCGGCTTCGTGGAAATGGATTGCAAGGCGAAGAAGGGCGTCCCCGCTCTTAAGGCCGCACTGTTCCGCGAGTTGGAGCGCATGCCGTGGGTGCGCGAACCGATTCCCGAGGAATGGGACGCCGTGCGCCGCGCCCTGACCGCGGACGCCGTGCGGCAGGCACGCCTCACCGAGGCCGAATACCGGGCGGTGTGCGTGGCACATGGCGTGACCGACGCAGGCCAACAGGACTACCTAACTGAAATACTGCACCATCTGGGGGTGGCGCTCAACTTCCACGGCGATGCCCGCCTGCGCGAGGCGGCGGTGCTGGCACCGGAGTGGATCACCCAAAACCTCTACGCACTGCTGCAGCGCGCCGCCATCCGCGCCGGCGTGCTCACCCAGGCCGAGGTGGCGTCGGTGCTGCATGCCGAGGACGAGCCGACACGGACCTGGTTGATGGGATTTCTGGAACGCTTGGGAATGGCCTGCGCGCTGGAGTCCGCCGCCGGACACGTCTGGCTGGTGCCCCAGTCGCTGCCCGCCGCGCCGCCCGTCAGCTTGCTCGCGTTTTCCGACGCCGCGGAAGCCACCCGGCTGCGCGTGACCTATCCGGTTCTGCCGGAGCGGCTGGCGATCCGGCTCGGTGCGCGGCGCTACGACTTCATCGAGGAGGAGCGGGCGCAAAAACTGTTATGGCGCGATGGGTTGGTGTTCACCCGCAAGGGAGCGCGGGCCTTGATCCAGATCGACCCGCTAGCCCGGCAGGTGGCGCTCACCGTGATCGGTCCGGCCGAATCCCGCGAGCAACTCGCCGGCCTCTGTCAGGCGGAGCTGCGCGAAGTCCACGCCGATTTTCCGGGCCTCGAGAGTAGCGAGGAAATCCTGACCCAGGGAGAATGGGTGGCGGTCACTCCAAGATGAGGGCCCTGCGGGCCGCAACCTCGATCGCGCCGATTTCCTGTTCCGAATACGCTTGTTTGCCGTCAAACGCCCAGACGGTTCCCGGCCATGCGGGATCGCCGCTCGAACGCCCGACGATGTGGACGTGCATTTGCCGGACCTGATTGCCGATGCACGCGACGTTGAGCTTTTCTGGCCGAAAGTGGTCGGCGACAAACCCGGAGACTTGGCGCACGGCTTCCATCACCTCGGTGTAACGGGCCGGCTCGAGCTGATGGAGGTCCTCGACGCCGTCCGCCACTTCCGGAACCAACAGGAACCAGGGGAAAAGCGCGTTATTTTTGAGCAGCAAGCGGCACCCCCCGATGCGTCCGAGATCCAAGCCGCTGGCCGCGAGCCGTGGGTGCAGGGTGAAGTTCATGCCCGAGCAATGCACACCGGTGGGGCATGGTCGAGGATCATCCCAAGAGAATATCCACTTGGGAAGCTCGCGAATGACCCGCTCGATCCCCTCGCTCATTCCGGCACGACCAGCCCGGCGTGGGTGGCGAGGGTCCTTTGGCGCGCGTCGAATGTGAGAAAACGGGAGGCCCCGAGATGGACCGCGGTGGCCACATGAAAAATATCAAGCGTGCGGTGCCCGCCCTTGGCGGTGGTCTGGCCGGAGAGGACGCGGGAGAGTCGCAGCACGGCGTTCATGTCGAAGCTCACCAAGCGGTTGATGCCGGTGGCGACATCGGCTTCCCAGTCCGCGATCATGCGGTTCGCCTCGCCCCGGGAATAGCCCTTGGTTTTATCCTTTGAATGCAGCCAGACTTGCAGCTCGATGGCTTGCAGAAACTCGAATTCCAACAATCCGGTGAAATGCAGCGGTTCATTCAGGGATTCATAGAGCGCGTCCGCCAGGGGCGAGTGGTCCTGGACCCGGTAAATCGAACACAAAAAGCTGGTGTCAACGTAGTGGATCATGGCTCACCGGTTTCAAAGGCCCGCATTTCATCGACTTCCTTCTGGGTGAAAAAGCGATCCCCCCAGGTTTTTTTGCGGCGTGCCTCAAAATCCGGCATCACCAGCGGCGGCCTGGCGGAGGCGGTCTCCGAGGAAATCCGGGCTATCGGCTTGGCATGTTTGGTGATGAGGATTTCCTCACCTCCTGCCAGCCAGGCTTCGATTTTCGGAAAATCATAGCGCAAATCACGGACCGTCGCGGTTTTCATAACGTCACAAATTTGTGATGATTTCGTTTTTTGTCAAGAGAGATCCTTGGATCTATAAGGGAAAATGGAAACCGCATGCCGGCTTTATGAAACCACTGATTGAACTGATTTTTCACTGATTTCACTGAAAGAATCCAATCGAACG
>JBAXBG010000099.1:0-13411 GCA_037142115.1 Verrucomicrobiota bacterium
TTCGTTGGCTGGCCATGGGCATCGGCGGTCGGATACCGCCGCTCCTTGGAGGGGGGCTCGCTTGACTGAGGAACAAGGAAGGGCGATGTCTGATCGCCCATGCCCGTGCGCGGATAATGCCGAGCGATTCTCGCACTTCGTTGGCTGGCCATGGGCATCGGCGGTCGGATACCGCCGCTCCTTGGAGGGGGATGTTACCCCACCACCTTCTTGACAAAGCAGGCTTTGAGGCCGATGGCCATGCCGTCCATCTTGCAGGAGATCTCGTGATCGCCGTCGACCAGGCGGATGGCCTTGGACTTGGTGCCCACCTTGAGCACGTCGGACGAGCCTTTGAGTTTCAAGTCCTTGATCATGGCCACGATATCGCCATCGGCCAGCACGTTGCCGTAGGCGTCCTTGACGACGCGAGGGCCTGTCGCCTCATCGGCCAGGGTCGCGAGCGGCCACTCATGGCCGCAGGTCAGGCATTCATGCTGCTCGGTGTTGGTCAGCACTTCGGTCATTTCGCACAGCGGGCAGGTAGGTTGGCTCATAGGGGTGGGCAGGAAAGTCCACAATCCGCCGGAATTCAAGCACTTCCCGCTGGTTATTCCCGGATGGCATGGGATGCTCCGCCATGAGCGACGACACCACCTTCCGCCCGATAGATCCGGGCGTGACCATCGGCCACGTGCATCTCAAAGTGGCGGACCTCGAGCGCGCGCTGGGGTTTTACCGCGATGTGTTGGGGTTCGAGGTGACCCAGCGCTATGGCCGCTCGGCGGTGTTTCTGGCGGCCGGGGGCTATCACCACCACATCGGCCTCAACACCTGGGAAAGCGCGGGCGGCTCGCCGCCGCCGCCGGGGACCACCGGACTCTTTCATGTGGCGATCCTCTATCCGACGCGGGCGCTGCTCGCCGACGCCCTGCGGCGGCTGAACCAGGCGGGCCTCGCGCTGGACGGCGCGGCCGACCACGGGGTGAGCGAGGCGCTCTATCTGCACGACCCCGACCACAACGGTGTGGAACTCTACTGGGACCGCCCGCAAGACCAATGGCCGGTCACCGCCGCGGGTGACCTGGAGATGTTCACCCGCGCGCTGGATCTGGAAAAGCTGCTGGAGGAGTGAATCACAGATATTTGTCGGTCACCGCGCCTTCGCTGGCGGTGGAGACGAGCTTGGCGTATTTTGCCAGCACGCCGCGGGTGTAGCGCGGCGCGGGTTGGATCCAGGCGGCCTTGCGGGCGGCGAGTTCCTCGTCTGATAGAACGACGTCGATGCGGTTGTTGACGGCGTCGATGGTGATTTCATCGCCGTCCCTGAGGATGCCGATGGTGCCGCCGAGGAACGCTTCCGGGGTGATGTGGCCGACGACGAAGCCGTGGCTGCCGCCGGAAAACCGGCCATCGGTGATGAGGGCCACGTCCTTGCCGAGGCCCAGGCCCATGATGGCGCTGGTGGGTCCTAACATCTCGCGCATGCCCGGTCCGCCTTTCGGGCCTTCCATGCGGATGACGATGACGTCGCCCTTGTGGATCTGCTTGCCGAGGATGGATTGCATGGCGGCGTCCTCGGATTCGAAGACGCGGGCCATGCCGGTGAACACCTCGCCTTCCTTGCCGGAGATCTTGGCGACCGAGCCGCCTTCGGCCAGGTTGCCGTAGAGGACGCGCAGGTGACTGTCCTTTTTGATCGGGTTGTCCAAGGGTCTGATGATCTGCTGGCCGGACGGATACGGCTTGGCGAGTTTTTCGAGGTTTTCGCGCAGCGTGCGGCCCGTCACCGTCATGCATTCGCCATGCAGCAAGCCGCCATCGAGCAGCATCTTCATGAGCGGCAGGGTGCCGCCGATGTTGACCAGATCGGCCATGACATATTTGCCGGACGGTTTGAGGTCGGCGAGCACGGGCACGCGTTTGCCGATGCGCTCGAAGTCGTCGAGGGTGATCTCCACGCCGGCGGTGTGGGCCATTGCCGGGATGTGCAGGGCGGCGTTGGTGGAACCGCCGAGCGCGATGATCACGGTGATGGCGTTTTCAAACGCCTCCTTGGTCATGATGTCGCGCGGCTTGATGCCGAGCTGCATCAAGTTGACCACGGCGGCGCCGGCATCGAAACAATCGCGCAGTTTGTCGTCAGAGATCGCGGCCTGGGCGGAGCTGTTAGGAAGTGACATGCCCAGCGCCTCGATCGCGCTGGCCATGGTGTTGGCGGTATACATGCCGCCGCAGGACCCGGCGCCGGGGATGGCGCGGGACTCGACAGCTTCCAGCTCGGCGTCGGAGTATTCGCCGTTGGCGTGTTTGCCGACGGCCTCAAACACCGAGACGATATCAAGGTCCTTGCGCTCGCCCTTGACGGTGGCGCAGCCGGCCAGGATGGTGCCGCCATAGACGAACACGGCGGGGCGGTTCAGGCGGGCCATGGCCATCACGCAGCCGGGCATGTTCTTGTCGCAGCCGCCGATGGCCACGAACCCGTCCATGCCTTCACAGCCGACGACAGTTTCGATCGAGTCGGCGATGACCTCACGGGACACCAGCGAGTATTTCATGCCCTCGGTGCCCATCGAGATGCCATCGGAGATGGTGATGGTGTTGAAGATGATGGCCTTGCCGCCGGCGGCGTTGACGCCGTTGGAGCTCTCGCGGGCGAGCTTGTCGATGTGGATGTTGCAGGGCGTGACCTCGCTCCAGGTGGACGCGATGCCAATCTGCGGCTTGGTGAAATCCTCCTTCTTGAAGCCAACGGCATAGAGCATGGCGCGGCTCGGGGCGCGGTCCGGGCCATCAAGCATCGGACTGGAAAATGGGCGTGGGGTGTCGTGCATCACGGCCGGAGCATCCGGCCGGACCTGCGACCGGTCAAGGGCCGGCGGGGTTTTTGAGGTGGAACCCCTCTCCGCGGACCGCGAGTCTCCAGACTCGCTGAGATAGGCTCGCCAAAGCGGAGGCGGCGGACGCCACATTTCTTGGGCGGCCCATTCACGGGCGAGTCTGGAGACTCGCGGTCCGACTGGGCGAGTCTGGAGACTCGCGGTCCGACTGGGTGGCCCTATTCCGCCACGATCTCATACCACAGCGTTTTGAACTGCGGGCCGATGTCAAAGGTGAGCTTGCCATTCTGCACCGAGGCGGGCACTTCGCCGGTGCGCGCGCCGGTGCCATCCAGAACGTGAACTGTGGCGGCCTTGCCCGCGGTGGTTAGCGTGACATGGGCGGCGATGCCCTCGCAGAGCGTCGGGGCCTGTCCCCACTGGGTGCCCACGCTGGTGTGATCGGCGTTCCAGCCCATGCCGGTGTTCTCGACGTTGCCCACTGCGGTTAGGAGCAGGCGGGCGGAGCGGGCCACCGGCTTGCCGTCCGCGGCGTTGAGCGTGAGCACGGCGAAATTGCGCGGGTTGGGCTTCACGGCGAACTGCGCGCCATCCAGGGTGATGGTTTTACCGGTGCAGCGGCCGACGACCGCCTTGGCCGCCGGCGCATCCACGGTGTAGAGCCCGGCGGCCGCATCCCAGGCCACCGGCGAACTGGCAGGCTTGGTGATTTCCGCCGCCAAGGTGCCTCCCGGGGCGAAACGCAGCTCCAGCCGGTGTGTGAGAATATCCGCCGTGACCCGTCCGGATTTTTTCCAGGCCTCGGGCATGGGGACGTTGTCGGCGGTGAGTGGCACGACTTGACCGATGGGGATCGTCAGCCGCGCCGCGCCGCTCGCGACGGGCACATCGCCGCGGCGGAACATCAGCGCCGCGGCGGGCAGAAAGGCGAGCTTGGCCGGATGTTGTTGCAGGGCGAAGAAGCCTGCGATGCGGCGCGATCCCGAATCCGTGCCGCCCCAGTCGAACTGATAGAGCCCGTCCCAATCCTGGATGGCGGCAAAACTGGCAATCATCGGAAACATCTCCGCCGCGTAATGGCTGGGCGCGGGATGGTCGTATTCGCTCACCGTGAACGGCTTGTGGGCCACGCGATACTCCGCCAACTGGGCCAGGTTGCCGCCGCCGAGGTCGTCCACCATCGGCGTGTTAGAAAGGGTCCAGTTGGCCATGTCCCACTGCCGGCCGGGGAACCTCGGGTGCTGCCAATAGGCGTGCATGTCGACAAAGTCGTTGAATGATTCCCGGTAGGCACCGGCGATGCCGCCGTAGCTGGCCTGCGTGTCGATGATGGCCGCTTCGACGCCCAGGTCCTTCTTCAGAAAGGCGCACATGCCGGCGGTATAGGCCCGCTCGGTTTCCGCTAGAAAGCGCGTCCATGCCAGCCCGCGCGGCGAGCTCTGGGTGTGCGTTGGGGCCGCGAGCGTGCCGGCTTCCAGCGATTCGCCCGGCTGCACCCCGTGTGACCCGCTGCGCAGCGTGAGATTTTTGATCTCAAACGCGCCCGGCGGTCCGCCGCCCGCGACCATATCGACGCGCACCGCGCCCGGGTCGACGCGCGAGGCGCGGAAGCTATAACTGAATGTCTGCCACTGCGGCCCCACAGCGACCTCATCATCCAGTCCGCAGTTGTGCCAGTCCGCTTTGGCAAGGCGGGCGCTGAGCGGCAGGATGCGCGGGGCGTCCGAGCGGGCGCTGAACTCCAGGGTGTAAAGCCGGCCCTCCTCCAACGTCAGCCCCGCCCACTGGATCTGGGCGTGCCAGCTCACGTCGGGCAGCTTGTGGAGCGAAACGCGGGTGTCCCCGGCAGCGCCATCCGCCACAGTTAGATACTGGCCGCCCTGGACGGCGGCCTTGGCCGTTAGGATGTTGGTTCCCAGCTCCTCGCTCCCGCCCCAGGCTGCCGCCAGCTTGGCCGTGGACCCGTAGCGGGCCGTGAGCCAGCGGTTCCACTTTTTCAAGACGTCGGCGCGGTAATAGTCGGGCAGGGTGCCCACCTTGAGTTGCAGCAGCGAGTTCTCGTTGTTGATTTCCACGATGGCGACGCACGGTTCCTTGGCATAACTGGTGCGGGTGTAGGGATTGACGTGGGTCAACAGCGCGCGGGCGTAATCGCGCTGCATGCGGATCATCTGCTCGTTGATCTTGTCGATGCCCTTGCCGTAGTTAGGGAGCAGCGCCTGCCGCTCGCGGTCGTTGGCCAAGCCATCGGGAAAATCCTCCCCCTCCCAATAATTGCGCGAGATGTGGAGGTTGAGGTTGGCGTAAATGCCGTGGCGCTTGAGCGCGGCGATGAAATAATCCAACCGGTCAAGCTGGCCGGGATCGAGCTCGTTGCGCCTGGCCGTGCCCGCTTTCCAGATGCCGGCGGGTGCTGCCTGATTGTCCAGATGGTGAAAGCGGATGCAATTGATGCCCAGGCTGGCCAGGCGCGCGGCCAGCTGGTCGGCCGTGGCGTGTTCGGGAAAACAACTGCCGAAGGTGAAATTGGTCGCCAACAACCGCAGCGACTTGCCCCGACCGTCCACGAAATGGCCGTCGCGCACCCGCACGAATCCGCTCCCGCCGGCCGGCCGCTCGTTGAGCATGGACACATCCACAATTGAACCGGCCGGCGGCGCGGCCAAGCCCGGGATGACGAACGGGAACATGCCCTCCGGCGGCGACTGCGCCGAAAGCGCAGCGGTGACGAGCGCCATCACGCACGGGACAAGATTGCTGATTTTCATGAAGTTAGACGGTCCATGGCGCGATCAATTTCGAACAGCGGATTTTCCGATCCTGAGTGGCGAGTGGAAGTTTGAGAAAGCGCGCGCTGGCCACAATCAGCCGGTCCGCCGGGTCGCGGTGGAAGCTCGCGGGAAGGCGATTCATCTCCGCCACGATGCCAGGCAGGATCGGCTGGACCCGCACCGTGGCCGGAGAGGCCGCCACCTGCAACCAATCCTCAATCCCGCCATGGATCTCAACCCTCCCCAGGTCCACCAGAGTCGCGAATTCCCACAAGCTGATATCGCAGAGCACCGGTCTAGCGTGAGGAGGCAGGGCATCCAGCGCCTCACGCTCCACCTGCTTGAGTCGCGGATCGCCGAGCATCCACCAGATCCATATATGCGTATCCAACACCGGGGCCGGGATCATTTCAGCGCGTCGATTTCAGTTTCCTTCAGCACAGGCTCAAAGGGCTCGCCCTTGAACCTGCCGCTACCGCGCAGGGCCAACCATGGCTGCGCCGGCCTTTCCGCCACCACCCGCGCCACCGGCTTGCCATGCTTGGAGATCACCAACTCCTGTCCGGTCCGCTGGACTTCATCGAGCAAGTGCAGGCACTTCGCCTTGAATTCGGTGGCTGAGATCGTTGTCATCTGACCAGTGTAAATGACTGGTTATTTCATGCAAGAAGCAATTGATCGCCATTTCGCCTTCTCAAAGAGGAGGAAGCGCTGCATTTCGGACTTCCGAATCAAAAGTTTTCCGGCACGCTGGCGGGGTGGATTCACTGACGCATGCGGTGCTGGGAGCGGCGCTGGGGGAATTGCTGCTGGGGCGGCGGCTGGGCAACCGTGCGCTGGCGTGGGGTGCGTTGTGCGGCACGCTGCCGGACATGGACGCGTTGCTGCTGCCGCTGTTGGGCACGGCCAACCAGCTGTGGTGGCACCGCGGGCCGAGTCACTCGCTGCTGGTGATGATCGCGGCATCCTGGGCGCTGGCGCCGTGGCTGGCCAAGCTCTGGCAGCGCGACAAAATCAGCCGGGCGCAGGCCGGGTGGTTTGTGTTCACGATCTGGGGCACGCATGTGCTGATTGATTGTTGCACGGTGTATGGGACCTCGGTCGCCTGGCCGATGACGGCGCACCGGGTGGCATTCAATCACCTGTTCATCATCGACTTGTTGTTCACGCTGCCGATGTTAGTCGCGGTGGTGTGGCTGGCGTTGCTGCGGACCAAAAAACAATTGCCCAAGCGCCGCCGCCTCAATGCCTGGGGACTCGGGCTGGCGGCGGGGTATCTGCTGCTGAGCGTCGGGATGAAATTCGTGGCCGCAGCGGGCTTCGACGCGGATTTGGCCCGGCGCGGGGTGACCTATCAGCGCCGGATGGAGGCACCCACGCCCTTCAACATCCTGTTATGGCGGTCGGTGGTCGAGCGCGGCGACGAGTTCTGGGTCGGCTACCGCTCGGTGTTCGAGTGGCATTCGACGCCGGTGCGCTGGACGGTTTACCCGCAGGGCCAAGCCGCCCTGGCCGGCTTGGCGGACCTGCGCGAAGTCCAGACGCTGCAATGGTTCACCGACGGCTGGTGGATCGCCCGCCCGCATGCCAAGGGGGTCTGGATCGGCGACCTGCGCTTCGACGAGTCGCGCAGCTGGGGCGACAAAAAAGGCATGGTGGACAGCCGCCTGGCCTTCGCCTGGAACCTGACCCCGAATGTGCCGGGCGAGCGCCTGCAGCCGATCTATTCGGTGAGGCCGCACCCGGGCGACACCCTGCTGCGGATGGCCGCGCGGCTCATCGGCCAGCGCGCGGCGTGGGAGGCCAACCCACGTTTGGCGGGAGTGACTGGCAGCCTGCCGGAGTTTCTCGCCGCCAAAGAGTGAACGCCGCGGCAACTCCGCGCTGTGATTCGCCCGGAAACCGGCTATAAGTTCCAGCAGTGAAAGTGATTTCCCTAGTTTTGGCGATGGCCGCCCCGGCCATGGCGTCCCCCAGCGGCCCCGCCGAAACGGCCGTGCATTTCCTGGGGAAAATCCGCACCCAAACGCTCAATCTGGAGCCCGGCGGCGATACCGCGTTGGCCCCGCAAACCAGCACCGCCAAACGCCAGGAAATCGCCCGCCGCCTGCAACGCGTGGCTCATGACCTCGGCGATGATCCGCTCGAAGTCGGCGCGGTCAAACTCGATGACGACCTGGCCGCCGTGCTGGTGCGCAAAATCGGCGGCATGAATCCCGCGCAGTTGCGGGTCTTTCCGGTCGCCTTGGTCAAACGCGGCGCGGACTGGCTCGCCACGCCCGTGCCGGCCTCCTTTGAAAACTCCGGCGTCGGCTACGCCACCGCCAAGCGCCACCGCCTGGCCCTCCTCGAAGAATGGATGCTGCGCGAACAAGCACGCGACTTGGAACTCCTCCGCGATCAGGCCGCCGACCGCCTGCGCCTGAAAATCGCCGCCAGCCTGCCGCCCGCCACGCTTCGCGCTCTCACCGCCACCCAGGCCGCCGAGCGCTTTCTCACGGCCTGCGGGCAGGGCAACTTGCCGGAAATCCTCGGACTCCTCGGCGGGCTTTCCACCGCCTTGCCCGACAACTGGCCACTGCGCCTCCAGGCAGCCGAGGCCGCAGTCAGCGCCGCCACCGAAGTCCCGCCGCCGTGGCGGTTGGTGATGTCGCCGGACGTGTTGCGGGCCATCGTCCATCATGAGACCGACGGCGACACCGCCCAGATTTCCATCGCCTGCCTCGATCCCGCCGGGAACCCAACCCACAGCGCGCTGCCAGGTGCCGAACTCATCCATCTGCAACTTGCCAAGTCCCCGGACGGCTTGTGGCGGATCGATCCGCCAGCGAGTTTCCTCCAGGCCCAGGATCCTGCCGAGGACACGACCGACGAGGACCTCGATGCCGATCTACTCAACGAGTTGCCGGTGCAACTCGCCGCAGGCCACCCGCTGTCACCCCGGCCCACCGCGCAACAACTGCTGGCAGAGTTGCTCGCCGCTCTGCAACAGGAAAGCCCGGCCGCACTCATGCGCTTCATCCGCCTCGACGGCGACCCCGCCGCCGCCCGCGCCGCCTGCGCCCGCGCCACCCAACTCCGCTGGACCCTGCGCGCGCCGGCCACTGTCGCCTGCGCCGTGCCACTGGCCTTTCACACCGAGGGCGACTTGGCCGCCGCCGCCTGCCAATGTTTCTCGGTCCGCAATCCCGAGCGCTTCAACCTCAAAATCCTCTATTTCAACCAATCCGCCGCCGGCTGGTCTTGGATGCCTGAACCGCCGCTGGCCGCCGTGCGCGCGTTGCGCGCCTGGACCGACCTCCAAAGTCAACGCTGGCCGGACCTGTGGCAGCAGCAGTTTCTCACTGACAGCTGCCGACTCGCCCGCCTCCCGGAGGCGGCCGCGCCGACCGAACAGGAATCCCGCCAAGTGATCGAAGCCTGGCTGCGCGCCACCCGCGCCGGCGAGGTCATGGCCGCCCTGCGACTCACCGCCCGGCTGAGCACCCCCGACAGCGACGCCACCTTGCTGCGCAATCTCGGCTACGAGATGGCCGGCACCCGCCACAACTCCCCCGCCCCGACCCTCACCGGCATCCACCGCAGTGGCATCTGGTCAGCCGTGGGCACCCGCAGCGACCCCGACGGCAAGCCGACCTTCCCGCTCTACCCGATCGTGCTCACCCCCGCCGGCCCGCGCATCCTGCTGGAAATCGACCTGTTCGCCTCCGCCAACCGCAGTCGTGATTTCCTCAACCAAACCGCCCTGGAGCGCCTGCGCCAATCCAGCCCAACGGCGGCGGCGGTCCTGAAGTCGCTATTTGCGGCCCATCAAGCCAAGGTCTTGAGCCCGCCCCCACCCTGAGACGAGTATTTGAAAGCACCGCGTCAGCTGAAATGCTTGTTGCGTTGGCGTCAAATTCCTGTTTCCTGTTCCGATCAGCCATCGCCATGAATCTGCCACCCACCCAGATGCCACCCCCCGCCGGAGGCGGCCTGCATGCAGCCATGCGCCGCGGCGGATCGGGCATGACGCTGCTGGAGATGACGGTGGTCATCCTGGTGTTGCTGCTGTTCATCACGGTGCTGTTTTTCGGTGCCAGGTCGTGGAAACGCGGATCCGACCGCGCCCTGTGCATCATCCAAATCCAGGGCGTCCAAAAAGCCATGCGCAGTTATTCCAACCTCTATGGGTTCGAACCCGGGGCCAATGCCCCGAACTTGCAAAACCAGATCATCGGCTTCGGCCGCTTCATTGAAACCACCCCGGTCTGCCCGAGCGGCGACGACTACACGTTCGGCCAAGCCTACGGCCCTAACACCATACCGCCGCTCGGCGCGCTCTACATGGAATGCCCGCTCGCCACCAGTGAGCGGCACATGCCGGATGTCACCCCGGACTGGTAAGCCCGCGGCGCTACATGATCACGTAAGTGCAATCGTGGCGCAAATCTGCGAGAAAAAACACCTCGTTTTCTTGCATCCCCGATCTGCGGTTTCTGAGACCCGGAGCAGGGAGCATCCATCAGCATAATGTGTGAATGCCCCGGTTGCGTTTTGTGACGCGATCGGGGCATTTTTCTAATACCCGCCGCCGCCCAACCTGATGGTCATCGCCTTTCACAAGCCTTACGGCGTGCTGTGCCAGTTCACCCCCGATCAACCCGGGCAGCGGACGCTCTCAGAATTCGGCTTCCCGGCCGGCGTCTACCCGGTGGGTCGCCTCGACCTGGATTCGGAAGGGCTGCTCGTCCTAACTGACGAGGCCGGCTTCAACCACCGCCTGCTGGATCCGGCCACCGCCCACCCGCGGACCTACCGGGTGCAGGTCGAGGGCGTCCCCACCCCGGAATCCCTGGAACGCCTGCAACGCGGCGGGCTGGAAATCCAAGGCTACCGGACCCGCCCGTGCCGCGCGCGCCTGCTGGACCCGCCGCCCGAGGTGGCACCGCGCGTGCCGCCGGTGCGCTTCCGCCAGGCGATCCCCACCACCTGGCTGGAACTGCAACTCACCGAAGGCAAAAACCGCCAGGTCCGGCGGATGACCGCCCTGATCGGCTTCCCCACCCTGCGCCTGATCCGCACCGCCATCGGCGGGCTGTCCGGTGCCAGCCTGGCCGAGGGAACCTGGCGGACTCTGGAGCCCGCCGCCGTCAACGAGATCTGGCTCAGGTGAGGAGGTGGTGACACTAACGGTGGCCGGACGTCTCGTCCGCAGCTCAGGAACGGTGCGCTCTCATCGAGAGCGCGCCAACTGGCGCCAGCCAGTTGCCGTTAGACCAGATCAGCGGCGATCGGATCGACCAGCGCGCGGCCGTGGTGAACGAGGATCAGCCGACCGTCGTGGATGCGGGCCAGGCCTTCCTGCGCCAGCACGTCGGCCCGCCGGCGGCCAGCCGGGTCTAGCAGGGTGAGGGCGATGCCATCCGACGTGCGCAGGCCGAGGGCGATGCGCTCCAGGCGCGTGGCCTCGGCGTCGAGGGTTTCGGCCTCGGCCAGGGCGTGCCCGAGGGCGTGGATTTGCGCGACGTAACGCGCGGTGTCGGCGACGTTTTTTGATCTGACCGATCCGACGGTGGACACGGCGGACGGCCCCAGGCCGAGGTAATCCTCACCCCGCCAGTACCCCTGGTTGTGCGAGGAGCGGCAACCCGGCCGCGCATAGTTGGAAGTTTCATAGTGCTCGAACCCGCTTGATGTTAGAAGCGCGCCGGCCAGTTCGAACAACCGGGCGTCGACATCCTCGTGCACGCCCACCTCGCCGCGGCGCAGCGACTCGAAAAACGCGGTGTCCTCCTCGTAGGTCAGGTTGTAGGCGGAGATGTGGTCGGGT
Source organism: Verrucomicrobiota bacterium (assembly GCA_037142115.1). Lineage (GTDB taxonomy): Bacteria > Verrucomicrobiota > Verrucomicrobiia > Verrucomicrobiales > Akkermansiaceae > Luteolibacter. Next base: position 11,406 of record JBAXBG010000099.1, read on the forward strand.
GCCAGGGCGAGCGCCTGGCGCAAGGATTCCTCCCAGTCGGCCGCAGACTGGCCGGGAATGGAAAACATCAGGTCGATGTTGACCTGCGGGATGCCGGCCTGGCGCAGGATGGCCACGGCCTCGATGGCCTGGGCCGGGGTGTGCTCGCGGCCTAGGGTTGCCAACACGCTTGGGGTGAACGACTGGATTCCTAACGAAACTCGCGTCACCCCGAGCTCGCGAAACAGCCGCGCCTTGGCCAGATCGAAAGTCGCGGGATTGGCCTCCAGGGTGACCTCGTCTAGGGCCGCAAAATCAATCATCTCGTGGAGCGCGCCAAACAAGCGCGTGAGGTGGCCGGGCGAGAGCATGCTCGGGGTGCCGCCACCCAGATAGAGCGTGCGCGGCCCGGTGGCCAGCCGGCGGCGGGCCTCGTCTGCCAGCGCGTCAAGGAACGCGCCGATCGGGGTGGCCCCTGGCGTGTGCTTGTAGAACGAGCAATACGGGCACACCCGGTGGCAGAATGGAATGTGGAGATAGAGCAGCACGGGTGAATCAACCTACAAAGGAAAATGGAACAGGGGGTAACGGCATTTTGAACCACTGATTGAACTGATTTCTCACTGATTACACAGAAAGAATTTAGTCGAAATATCACTTAGAGGGCGCGTTCTTTAGGTGAGCGTGACAGGATTTCTAACTTGTTAACAATCAGTTCAATCAGCGAAATCAGTGGTTCATTTTCCCGTCCTGGATCAACAGACCATCACGGGCCGCAGACCCGCGCGATGTAGCGCGCGACCGCCGCGCGGGTGGCCCCGGCGAGATCCGCCTCGGGTTGGGCAAACGGCGGGACAAACCACGGGAAGGAGCCGAGCAGGTCGGTGACCACCGCCACCTCGCCGTCGCAGGTGTGCTCGCCACTGCCGATGCCGATGGTGGGAACCGCCAGCAATTTTGTTAGATCGCGTGCGGTCGCCGGGATCACCGATTCAAAGACGATGGAGAACACCCCGGCCTCGATGAGCGCCAGGGAGTCCGCGCGCAGCGCGTCGGCCTGTTCGGGAGTGCGGCCTTTTTTGCGATAGCCGCCTTCTTCGAGCACGCTCTGGGGCAGCATCCCGAGGTGGCCCATCACCGGGATGCCCGCCGCGGTGATGGCCCGGACCTGGTCCGCCTGGTCGCGTCCGCCTTCGAGTTTCACCGCGCCGGCACCCGCCGCCACCAGCCGTTGGGCGGTGGCCAGCGCCTGCGCCGCGGTCCCGTAACTGTGGATCGGCAGATCGCCGACCACCAGCGCCCGGCTGGCGGCGCGGGCGACGGCCGCCACGTGGTGGAGCATGTGGTCGAGGGTGACGTGGGTGGTGTCTGGAAACCCTAACACCACCATCCCCAGCGAATCGCCGACCAGCAGGACATCCACGGCGCATTCATCGAGCAGGCGGGCGGTGGGGTAATCGTAGGCGGTGAGCGCGGCGATCGGGCGCCCGCCTTTGCGGGCCCGCAGGGATTCGGCTTTCTGGAAGGCAGTCACGGCGGAAGCTAGCACGGGCCGCGGGTCCGGAAAACAAAAAAGCCCCCGCAGGAGGCGGAGGCTGGAGAAACAAAACGCTGGCGACCCGTAAGGGAGTCGAACCCTTCTTGCCAGGATGAAAACCTGGAGTCCTAACCGATAGACGAACGGGTCGTGTGTCGCGTAGCGGGCGGAAAAGAACTCCAAGCGGAGCGGATTGGCAAGGATTTTTTGAGTCAAATTTCCCGAGGTGGCCTAAAACGGCGGTTTTTTCGAAGATTCGCGCACGGTGCAGGACAAAAAGGTTATCCCAGACATGAGGAGTCCGCCGTGGGCGCTCAAGGAGGGGCGGAATCCGTCCGCCCACGCGGATGGGAAGCCAATGAAACGCGAGAATCGCTTTGCATTGGCCCCTCATGGACCAGGGCGATCAGACATCGCCCCTCCTTGAGTCAGCGCTCAAGGAGCGGCGGAATCCGTCCGCCGATGGCCATGGCAAGCCGACGAACTGCGG
>JBAXBG010000100.1:0-13398 GCA_037142115.1 Verrucomicrobiota bacterium
TCAATCGGTCAATCGGTCAATCGGTCAATCGGTCAATCGGTCAATCGGTCAATCGACACGCCCGATGCCATCCGCCCCGATGAATGATTCCGGTCGCGGAGCGACCCTTGATGGTAGCCGTGGGTTTCAACCCACGGTCTATCGGATCGGATGCATGCCGCGTCGCGGAGCGACGCCTGAGGCGGCACCCACCTCGTCACGCCGCAGCAACCATGACGCAACCTGCGAAGCCGGAATCCCACCTCCGCGTGTTGCCTTGTCAGGCGAGTCTGGAGACTGGCGCTCCGGCTACGATCGCGGAGAAAATCCTTTCGGGATGGCCAAAACTGCTGACGGCAGGCAGGCTGCCCCGGCGTCCACCTGGCGCGCCGCTCCGATGTTGCGCTTACTCCTGTTATTTTCCCTGATTCCACTCGCGCTCGCGCTGGCCGCCCGCTGGTGGTTTGGCGAGCGGGTGTTAGCCGGCGACGGCAGCCGCCTGTGCCGCTGCGACCTGGGCGGCTGGCTGCCCCCGCCCGGCGACACCGCCATGGTGCACCGGGCCGAAGAGTCCGCCGGCGAATTCGGCCGGCAACTGCGCCTCAAGGCGCTGGCCGAGTGGCGGCAACGGGACCCCAAAGCCACCGCCTCGCGCGACAAAAGCCAGCGGTTCGGCGCCGCCGTGCCACCGCTGAGCGGGGTCGTCGCCGTATTGGCGGTGATCGTGGGCAAAATCCCGGTGCTGGGCGCCATCGCCATTCTGCTAGGGGCGACCGCCTTGGCCGCGGTGACGGGACTGCTGGCGCTGGCCCCTGAACTTGCGGCCATCGTCCGGACCGCCCGCCAGGTGCGCGAGCAGCATCAGTTTCCCCGCCGTGACGATGAGGATGCGGTCATCCGCTGTGCCATGGCCCACGCGTGGAATGCGGCGCTGCCGCCGATTCTCCGCTGGTTGGTCGGCTAATGGCTGCAAGGACAACTACGCCGCGGGGCTTGCACGCTACGATTCCGCCTGGGCGGAGTTCGTCAATGCTTCCGCTGTGGCGCGCATCTCTCTCATATGCATGAAAACCACCCTCCTTATGTGCAAAGGGACAACGACCTTAGCCCTTCGGGTTACCCGTCGTGTTACCAATTGACAGTCCGAAGGCGATGGAGTTAGAACCGTCGCCACATGAAACGAGCACTCGCCTGCATCAGCCTTCTCGGTCTCCCCCTCACGCTTTCGGCGCAGGTGCCACTCTGGGATCTGACCAAGGACCAGATCCCCGAAGAGCTCAACCACGGCACCACCCGCGCCGCGGACGGCTCCATGACCGTCGGCGGCGAGAATTATTTCGGGGTGCCGGCCGCGGCGTTCCCTGACCCAAAAAACTTCACCGTCCAGGTCACCGTCACTTTCCCTGAACTTTCCGACGACACCAGCCTGAATGTGTTGTTGAAGCAACGCGCTGACGGCGAGGACACCGGGCTCGGACTCACCTGCATCAACAGCCCGAACTTCAAGGTTTATCAGCCGATCATCAACGGCATGCATATCGGCGGCCTGCGCATGAATCTCCAGCCGAACACGCCCTACACCTTCACGGTCGCCGTCCGTAAAGGCAGCCCGTCTTATTACCTCAACGATGCGCCGGGCGGGCAGTATTTCACGATGCTGCTGCCCAATGACGAACCGATGTGGGTGGGTAAAAAACTGCTGCCGCGGGAAAAACCATTCAGCTCGGCGACGATTTCAGCGCTGAGGGTCTACGGGTCGGACTTCTCCTATAAGTCACCGCTGGAGAAAATAATAGCCGAACCGCGCGGCGCCATCATCGGCAAGAACTGGATGATTGACGCGCCCACCATAGTTGATGCAGCGCGTCCCAAGCTGCTTTTCTATGGTGACTCGATTTCCGGCGGTTACCGCCAATATCTCATCCCCGCGCTGGAAGGCAGCGTCTACGCCTATCACTGGAGCCACTTCATCGGATACACCAGCCCAAAGGTGGACGGGCTGATCCAGCAGGGCGCATCGATCGCCGACTTCAACCTCATCTTTTTCAATAACGGGCTGCACTCGTTGTCCTGGACACCGGAAAAGGCCACCGATCAGCAGATCATCGACACCCAGCGCGCCATCGTGCGCGGCTTCAAGACCGGCGCGCCCCACGCCAAGCTGATCTGGATCGCCACCACGCCGCACACCGCGCGACGCAGCGAACCCGGCAAGCCGGTGGACGCCCTGGGTGACAAAAACCCCGTCGTGCTGCGCATCAACCGCCTCTCCGCACAAGTCATGAAAGAGGAAGGGGTCGAGGTCATCGACATGTATACCCCGCTTGCCGCCAAGCTGGAACTCGCCGCGGGTGATGAATACCATTGGTCCGGCCCGGCCTACAAGATGATCTCCGACGCGATCGTGGCCAAGACCCAGGAAGTGCTGCAGCTCAAGGCCGCAGGCAAGTGAAGGCTATTCCCCAATGAGTGGGTTCCTCGGGATGGGTGATTTCGTCAAGATTTGCACCCTGGCGCCCAGATCCCGATCGGCGCGCCGATGGCGGCCAACGTCCTCAACAGCCCGCAGGCCGCGCAAATGAGCGTTTATGTCGTGCGCGCCTACGATTGCGCGCTGTGGCCGCGTTCGTCAGAACGCGCCGGCCCCCGCGCGCTGTCACCAGCGCGCCTACGATTGCGCGCTGTGGCCGCGGCCACGTGTGGCACGCCGGATCATCCGCCGCATCATAGGCCTCGGTTTCCACGATGCGCCCCACGCACCCGTGCCAAACAAATTGACATCCGATCAGCCTGCGGGCGCAGGCCAGCGGGTCCTGTGCAAAGAAATCCTCCAGAATCGGCGTCATCCACCAAGCGGGTCGTCCATCCCGACCGCCGCCGCAAATCAAATCTCAGATCTCAGATCTCAAATTCCCAATCCCCGATCTCCGAGCCCTTCCGCCTTGCCCATCGGCGGATCAGGCGTTAGCGTCCCGCCCCCAGCGATGAATGCCAAACCTGTATTTCTCTACGACACCACCCTGCGCGACGGCACCCAGGGCGAGGGGTTCCAGCTGTCCGGCCTCGACAAGCTGCGCATCACCGAACACCTCGACGCATTCGGCATCGACTACATCGAAGGCGGCTGGCCCGGCTCCAACCCGAAAGACATCGTGTTTTTCCAGGAGGCCAAGAAGCTCCAACTCAAACACGCCAAGCTGGCCGCCTTCGGCTCGACCCGCCGTGCCGGCCTGGCAGTGGAAGACGACCCGCAGGTGCGCCTGCTGCTGGAAGCCGGGACTCCAGTCGTCACCATTTTTGGAAAAAGCTGGGAGTTGCAGGTCACCGAGGTTCTGCGCACCACGGTCGAGGAAAACCGGGCGATGATCCGCGACACGGTGGCTCACCTCGTCCAGCACGGCCGCGAGGTGGTGTATGACGCCGAGCACTTTTTCGACGGTTACAAGGATTCGCCGGAGCACGCGCTGGCCACCCTCGAAGCGGCGGCCGCCGGCGGCGCGTCGTGTCTGGTGCTCTGCGACACCAACGGCGGCTCCCTGCCCTCTGAAATCATGCAGATCTGCCTGGCGGTCAAGGCGCGGCTGCCCGGCACGCCGTTTGGCATCCACACCCATAACGATTGCGAACTGGCCGTCGCCAACGCCCTCGCCGCAGTCAAGGCCGGTGCCGCCCAGATCCAAGGCACGATCAACGGTTACGGCGAACGCACCGGCAATTGCAACCTGACGTCCGTGATCCCCATCCTCCAGCTCAAGATGGGACTCAGCGTGGTCCCCCACCTGGAGAAACTCCGCGATCTGGCGTATTTCGTCGACGACGTGTCGAACAACCCGCACTACGCCCGCGCCCCATTTGTCGGCCGCACCGCCTTCGCCCACAAGGGCGGCATGCACGTCAATGCCGTGCGCAAACTCGCCCGCAGCTACGAGCACATCGAACCGGCCAGCGTCGGCAACCAGCAAAATATCCTGGTGTCCGAACTCAGCGGCCAGGCCAACATCCTCAGCAAGGCCGAGGAACTCGGGTTCCCGCTCGCCCAAGGATCGCCAGAGGCCGCCGCCATCCTGCAACGCGTCAAGCTGCTCGAAAACCAGGGCTACTCGTTCGAAGCGGCCGGCGGCTCGCTCGAACTGCTGATCCGGCGCGAACTCGGGGCCTATCAGAAACCCTTCGAGCTCACCCAATACCACACCAGCTTCCGCCAATACCGCGACGGCCACCCGCCGGTCTGCGAGGCGACCGTCAAACTCGCCGTCCATGGCACCCCGGAGCTCACCGTCGCCGAAGGCCGCGGCGTGGTCAACTCGCTGGACCTGGCGCTGCGCAAGGCGCTGCTGCCGTTCTATCCGGAAATCGCCGGCGTCTCGCTCGTCGATTACAAGGTGCGCATCATCGACGGCCACGACGCCACCGCGGCCAAAACCCGCGTGCTGGTCGTGTCCACCGACGGCGAGTCCCACTGGGGCACCGTCGGGGTCTCGGAAAACATCATCGAGGCGAGCTGGCTGGCCCTGGTCGACGGCATCGACCTGTTCCTGCAGCGGCAACACCTGACTTCCTAACATCCATCACATGAAAACCATCAAGATCGGCATCCTGGGATTCGGCACCGTCGGCGCGGGCGTCGTCGAGGCCATCCTCAACAACGGCGAACTCATCGCACAGCGCACCGGAATCCTGCCCACCATCGGCAAAATCGCCGACCTCGACATCACCCGCGACCGCGGCGTGAAAGTGGACGCGTCGCTTCTAACCACCGACGCGCTCGCCGTGATCGACGACCCGGACATCGACGTGATTGTCGAGCTCATCGGCGGGCTGCGGCTGGCCAAGGAGTTCGTGCTGCGCGCGCTCAAAAACGGCAAGCCGGTGGTCACGGCCAACAAAGCTTTGCTTGCCGAGGCCGGCCGCGAGCTCTTCGAGGCCGCCGCCAAGAGCGGCGCGGGACTGTATTTCGAGGCCAGCGTCGGCGGCGGCATTCCGGTGCTGCGCGCACTGCGCGACGGGTTGGTGGGCAACCGCCTCAAAAGCATGTATGGCATCCTCAACGGCACCTGCAATTACATCCTCACCCGGATGGAGCGCGAGGGCCTGGATTTCGACACCGTGCTCGCCGACGCCCAAAAGTTAGGCTATGCCGAAACCCCGCCCGACCTCGACATCGACGGCATCGACACCGCCCACAAGGCCGTCGTGCTCGCCTCGCTGGCCTACGGCGCGCCGGTGCCCATGGACGCGTTCACCATCGAAGGCATCCGCGGCCTGTCGCACCGCGAAATCCAATACGCCGCCGAGCTGGGGTACCGGATCAAGTTGTTAGCCGTGATCCGCGAGGTCAATGGCGAGATTGAAATGCGCGTCGAGCCGTCGCTGGTGCCGCAGACGCACCTGTTAGCCTCGGTGCACGACTCGTTCAACGCGGTGTTCGTGGAGGGCGACGTGGTCGGCAGCACGCTCTATTACGGCCGCGGAGCGGGCCGCCTGCCCACCGCCAGCGCGGTCATTGGCGACATCATGGAGGCCGCCGCCGGCAAGGGCGATTGCAGTGCCTGGCTGCTCAAGCACGAGACCCTGCCGGTGCGCAGCGCCGAGAATCTATCGATCCGGTGTTACCTGCGGCTCTCGCTCAAGGACCAGCCCGATGTGATCGCGCAGGTCGCCCATGTGCTGGGCAAAAACCAGATCAGCATCGCCTCGCTCATCCAGAAGGAACAAAACGCCGGCGAGCAAGTGCCGGTGGTGTTCCTCACCCACAAGGCGCTGGAGAAAAACTTCGTCGCCGCGATGCGCGAAATCGAAGCCCTGGATGTGGTGGCCGGCAAGCCGGTGCGCATGGCCATCGAGGATTTCGATTGAGCGAGGCCCGGGGGCGCTTTGGACTGCGGCGAGCCATCGCCGCTTTATGCAGGCAACCGGGGATTCCGATGGTGCCGTGCCGACCCGAACCACCTGCACTCGGGCGCGTGGGTTGACCTCGCCGCTTGAACCGAGCGATCTCCAAATGAAAGCGGGGAAGCGCCCTCGGCTTCATACCTTCAGTCCAAGGTGATCGCCGGCCGTGTGGCCTCCACCGATTTGATTTGCGGGTCAGCGCCCTGCTCTTAAGCTTGCGGCACTTCCCCATGCACCGCTTTCTCATCGCCCTGATCCTGGCCGGCGCCCCGCCGCTCGTCGCGCAACCGCTGCCCTCGGACGTCTATCATTCCGTGCTCCGCGTCGAAGTCGCCACCCAGGTTCCGGACTACGAAACCCCATGGAACGCCGGACGCTTCAGCAGTTGCATCGGCACCGCCTTCATCATCGGAAAAAACCGCATCCTCACCAACGCCCACGTCGTTTCCAACGCCCGGCGCGTGCTCATCACCGTCCATGGCAGCCCGGTCAAATACCCCGCCAAGGTCGATTTCATCGCCCATGATTGCGATCTGGCCCTGCTCTCGGTCGAGAATTTCAAGGATTTCGAGTCATTCCCCGCCTTCGAACTCGGCCAGGTCCCCAGCCTCGAATCCCAGGTGCGCGTCATCGGCTATCCCATCGGCGGCGAACGCATCTCGGTCACCCGCGGCGTGGTCTCGCGCATCGACTTCCAACCCTACTCGCACTCGCGCGCCGACTCGCACCTCGCCGTGCAGATCGACGCCGCCATCAACCCGGGCAACTCCGGCGGCCCCGTGGTCCAGGACGGCAAGGTCGTGGGCGTCGCGTTTCAAGGACTGCGCCAGGCCGACAACACCGGCTACATGATCCCCACCCCCGTCATCCGCCGCTTTCTCAAGGACATCGAGGATGGCCACTACGATCAATACGCCGACCTCGGCATCAGCGAGTTCCCGCTCCACAACCCCGCCATGCGCAAGGCCCTGGCTCTCGCCGACGACGGCCAGGGCGTGCTCGTCACCAACGTCGCTCCCACCAGTTCCAGCGATGGCATCCTCAAGACTGGCGACATCATCACCTCGCTCGACGCCCTGCCCGTCGATAGCGCCGGCATGGTCACCATCGGCGGCGAAAACATGAACCTCAACGAGGTGGTTGAACGCAAATTCGCCGGCGACAAGGTGGCGGTGCACTTCCTGCGCGACGGAGTGTCCCACCAAGTGGATATCCCACTCAAGCCTCTGCCGTGGTCACGGATGTATGCCATCGAGTATGAAAAGACGCCCCGCTACCTGGTCTTCGCCGGGCTCGTCTTCCAACCGCTCGACACCAACCTCTTCGCCACTTCCAAGTTCGATGACGTCACCCTGCGCCGACTCTACACCGACTACGTGCCCAAGGGGCTGTTCCAAAAAATGAAGGACCTCGTGGTGCTCACGCGCGTCCAAAGCGATCCGGTCACCAGCCAACTCGGCGACTTCACCGGCTTCGCCCTCAACAAAATCAACGGCGTCGAAGTCACCAGCCTCCACCACGCCTACGACCTGCTCCACCCGCATGTCATCCCCGAGTTCTATCTGATCGAACTCTTCGGCGCCAACCGCCCGCTGGTCATCCCGTCCGCCAAGGTCGCCGAGGCCAACCAGCGCGTCGCCCAAAACTACCGCATCTCCAAATTGGAAAACCTCACCGACTGACCATGGCCCGCGCCGGCATCGCCCTGGGGTCCAATCTGGGAGACCGTCTCGCCCACCTGCGGGCGGCCTGCGCCGGCCTGCGCGCCAGCGCCTCCCCCGGCGAACCGGTCCTGCTGGCCGCGATCTATCAGACGGAACCCCGCCTCTGCCCGGCCGGCTCGCCCGACTTCCTCAACACCGTCATTGAAATCGGCTTCGCGGGCACCCCGCTCGAACTACTGCTCGTCACCCGCGCGCTCGAAGCCAAGCTCGGCCGCATCCGCGGCTCCGGCCCCAACGCCCCGCGCGTCATCGATCTCGACCTGCTCTACCTCGACGACGCGCAGTGCCAAACCGACGCCCTGCTCCTCCCCCACCCGCGCCTCAGCCAGCGCCGCTTCGTGCTCCAACCCCTCGCCGAGATCCGCCCCGACCTCGTCCTGCCAGGACAGGCGCTCACCGTCGCAGAATTGTTAGCTGCCCTGCCCGCCACCGAGCCGCAGCTGGCGCGGACCTCGGCCACTTGGTTGCCGCGCGCCCCCTGATGGTGGCCAAGCCCCGCCCGCCGGGCCACTACACCGATTATCCTATAAGGGAAAATGGAAAACGGAAGGCCTGCCTTTTTAAACCACTGATTGTACTGATTTTTCACTGATTTCACTGAAAGAATTCAATCGAGGCATCAGTTGACGGCTTCACCTTTTAGGTGGGCGAGATCGGAGTTGTAACTTATTAACAATCCGTTCAATCAGTGAAATCAGTGGTTCTCATTACCCCATGTGGGATGATTGGTGCGGCCGCATCAATCATCGGGAATCACGGATGCTCAAGATTGTCATCCGCCTCAAGGACGGGCCGGGCACGGCGGGGGGCGGCGTCGGCCGGCGCGGCTTGATCAGGATCCTCCAGCGGTTCGACCGGAATCGCCTTGAGCGGGGCCTTGCCTGGCGTGGAGGCGGCGGGGTCTAACGGCTCCGCGGGCTGGGTGCCATCGGGGTGGTCGGGATCGACGATGAGGGCCTTCTTGGGCGGGACGATGGTATCCTTGATGTCCTCCTTGATGCCCTCGAAGAATTTTTTCACCATCGGGGCGGCCATCCGACCGCCGGAAACGGTTTCGCCGGGGCGGCCCTCGTACAGCACGGCGAACGCATAGCGCGGATTATCGGCCGGCAGGAATCCCGCGAACCATGCCAGGCGCTGGTTTTTATCCTTGGGTCCCCACTGCGCGGTGCCGGTTTTGCCGCAGAGCTTGGTGTAACTGAGGGCACCGGCCTGGCCGGTGCCCCCGCCGGAGTTGACCACGTCGCTCATCCCTTCGCGCACGATCTCCACGGCCGCGGGATCCACTCCCAGCCAGTTTTTCTTCTCCGGCACCGGGGCCAGGGTGACGCGGCCGCGCGTGTCCTGGATCTGGCGCAGGAGTTGGAGCTTGGGCAGGGCCCCGCCGTTGGCGATGCCGGACATTGCCTGGGCGACCTGCAGCGGCGAGGCCAGCAGACTGCCCTGGCCGATGGAGAGATTGGCCGTGTCGCCGTCGAGAATCCGGCGCTTCTCATGTTGGATCATCCACTCGTCACTGGGCACCAGTCCGGGGGTTTCGCCGATGAGCGGCAGGCCGGTGCGCTCGCCAAAGCCGAGGCGCCGCGACAGGGCCAGGAAGGCCGACGGGCCGACCCGGATCCCTATCTGATAGAACCAGGTGTTGCACGAGCGGGCCAGGGCGCGCGTGACGTTGATCTCGCCCTCGGGGATTTTGGTCCAGTTGTTGAAGACCGCGCGGCCGACGCTGATGGCCGCCGGGCAATCAATCAGCGTATCCGCCGTGACCACGCCGCTGTTGAGCGCGGCCAGGGCGATGATGGGTTTGAAGGAGGAGGCGGGCGGATAGGCGGACTGGAACGCGCGCCCGAACAGCGGCTGAGCGGGGTCCTCGCCCAGCGCCTTGAATTCGGCGTCACTGATATTCGGGATGAAGTGGTTCAGATCAAACGAGGGCCGCGACGCCATCACCAGCACCTCGCCGGTGACCACGTCGATGACCACGAAGGCCCCGCGCCGGCAGCCTTCCCGCAGGGTTTTCTCGGCCAGGCGCTGCCAATTCAGATCCAGGGTGGTGACCAGGGTGCCGCCCGGGCGCGGGCGCTTGACCTGCTCTTCCAACAGCTTGTTGCCGCTCTCGTCAAACAGCAGCTTCTTCATCCCGGGCTCGCCGGTGAGCTCGGTGTTGTAGAGTTTTTCCATGCCAGCCCGGCCCTCAGATTCCTCCCACAGCGGCTCGTTGAAATTGATCGGCCCGGTGGGCAGCTTGCCGACGCTGCCGGCGTAGCCAAGGATGTGCGCGGCCATCTCCCCCTGCGGATAGAACCGGCAGTAAATCGGGTTAAGGACCAGCCCGGAGGTCAGCTTTGGCTCAAGCGCCCGCGCCTCCTTCTCGCCGAGCTGGCCGGTCACCAACAACGGCAGCCAGCGGCGGTGCCGGTAGTGGTCATACAACTCGTCGTCGGTCTTGGACGTCACGCTCTTCACCAGCGGCTGCAGCGAGTTGAGCCGGGCTCTGGCCCACTGGATCACGAAGTCGCGGTCGGCGTTTTCAAACTGCCGGTATTGCAGCCCTATCTGATAAGCGACCTGGTTCTGCGCGAGCGGCTCGCCGTAGCGGTCGACGATCAGGCCGCGCGGCGCGGGGATCTTGAGGGTGATGGTGCGGGCGTCCTTGCGGGTGCTGATCGCCCCAGCGGACGCCCCGCGGGCCGGCGGGGCGTCCGCTGGCAGCGCCGCCACCGCGGCGAGATGCTGAGCATTCAGCGGTGCGGCCGCAAGTAAGAGGACCAGCGGGAATCGGCGAAGGGACGAGATGCACACCATGTGGATGGGGTGAAGCATAGGCAAGGAATTCGCCACGCGCAACGATCAATCCCGGCTGAGCACGCCGCCGGGCGGCCCTGCGAATCGCCGCTTGAGTTTTGCGGGTCCGCCAGCCAACCTCCCCGCGCGTCCATGAAATTCCTCGCCCCGCTCATCGCCCTTGCCCTCGTCGCCAGCCTAACCGCCGCCGAGGCGCCCAAGATCTTCGCCGGCCTGTTTGAACCCGATCTCCCGGTCAAGGGTCAGATCGGCATGGTCATTCCGCCCAAGGAAATCGACAAATACATCGCCAAAGTGGAAACCTCTGCCCGCAAGGACCCCAAATGGTTCCGCGAGTTTTCCAGCCAGGCCAAACCCGGCGTGCCCCTCCCGTTCGACGAACACCTCGGCCTCACCAAGGAGGAATACGCCGAATACCTCGCGCTCTGGGACAAACGCGAGTTCAAGCCGGTCGAGGAAGTCATGCTCCTGCTGCGTCAAAGCGCCGGCAGCACCTGGTCAATCACCGCCACCGGCCAAGCCAGCAACCTCTCCACGCTGCGCTACAACCCCAAGGACGACGCATTCCGATCACCTAACGGCGAGCTCAAACGCATCCCCGACATCAAGGCGGAGGCCACCAGCATCCTCGGCGAGTGGAACGGCTCCGAATGGAAGTTCGAGGAGGAAACCGGGCTGGGCAAAACCAAGGAGAATTTCGCCCTCGGGCGCTACGCCGACAACAAATTCGGGCTCATCGTCTATCGTGTCCAGGAACTCTCCACCGAAGGTGCCCGCCTGCTCGACAAGAGCCTGGTGGTGCGTTTCCCTCTGGGCAAGGTCGGCCAGGCCAAGGAACCCAACGCGGCCCCCGCCAAGCCCGGATCCAACAAGCCAGCCAAACCGGCCGCGAAAAAGTAAGCCATGCGCATCATCGCCGGATCCGCCGGACGGGTCGCCATCAAGGTCCCATCCGCCGTCACCCGCCCCACCACCGACTTCGTCCGCCAGGCGGTGTTCTCGATCCTCGCGGATCGCGTGGATCGCGCCCGCGTCCTGGATCTCTTCGCCGGCTCCGGAGCCATCGGTCTGGAAGCCCTCAGTCGCGGCGCCGCCTCCTGCCTGTTTGTCGATGATCACCGCCAGGCCTGCGCGGTGATCACCGAGAATCTAACGAAGGCGCGGCTGGCGGGTGGCCGCGCCCTCAATGCCCAAGCCGCCGCCTTCCTCAAGCGCGACGCCGCCACTTACGACCTCATCTTCGCCGATCCGCCCTACTGGAAACACCACGGCGACAAGGACCACATCGGCGCGCTGCTGGACAGCGGCCTGCTAGCCCCGCGCCTCGCCCCCGACGGCTGGTTCATCGCCGAGGTTTCCTCCCGCCAGCCATCCCCGGTGGCCGCGGCCTTCACTCTCACCGACCGGCGCGAATACGGCGGCAGCGCGGTGCTGTTCTACGCGCTCTCATCATGATGCGCTTGTCCACCGCCCTTCTGTTATACCGGCTGCTGCTGCCGCTGCTGTTCCTGGCCGCGTTCCCGGGCTGGCTGGTCAAAATGCTGCGCCGCGGCGGCTTGCGCACCCGCCTCGGCGAGCGCGTCGCCTGCTACCGCGCGGCCCCCGCCGACGATCCCCGCGGCGCGGTCCACCTCCACGCCGTGAGCGTCGGCGAATCGTTGTTGGCCCTGAAACTCGTCCGCGCCTGGCTCGCCCGCGATCCCGCCCGCCGCTTCGTGCTCGCCACCGGCACCGCCACCGGCCACGCGGTGGCCACCGCCGCCGCCATCCCGCAGCTGCGCGTCACCTACGCGCCGCTGGATTTTCCGGCGATGGTGCGCCGCTACCTGGATCACTTCCAACCGGCGCAAGTCGTGCTCATCGAGGGCGAGGCGTGGCCCTATCTGTTACTCGCCTGCCGGCGGCGCGCGATCCCGGTGGCTCTGGTCAACGCCCGCATGTCGCCGCGCTCCGAGCGCCGCTTCCGGCGCTGCGCCGCCTGGGTGCGCCCGGTGTTCTCGCTGCTGGATGCCGTCGCCATCCAGGAACCCGGGGACGCGGCAATCTGGCAGACCCTCGGCGTGGACCCACGCCGCATCCACCACACCGGCAGCCTCAAGTTCGATCCCGGCACCGACCCGCCGCCCGCCAGGCGGCCGGACTTCCAACTGATGTTAGACTCGTTCGGCCCCGGCCGCCCGGTCATCCTCGCCGCCAGCACCCACCCGGGCGAGGACGCCTGGATCGCGGCCGCGATCTATCAGGCTGATCCCGCCGCCCTGGCAGTGATCGTGCCGCGCCACGCCGAGCGCCGCGCGGAGGTCAGCGGCGCGCTGCAACGCGCCGGCTTCCCGGTGGTGCTGCGCTCCCGGATCCAGCCGCCGGCCGACGGCCGCCCGCGCGCGGTTTTCCTCATCGACTCGACCGGCGAGCTGCGCGACTGGACGGCCCACGCCGACGTGGTGGTCATCGGCAAGAGCTTGCTGGCCAGCGGCGGCCAAAACCCCGCCGAGGCCATCCTTGCTAACAAGCCAGTGGTCTTCGGCCCCCACATGGAGAACTTCGAGCCCCTCGCCAGCCGCCTCGTCGCCGCCCACGGAGCCCTCCGCGTCCTCGATCAAGCCGGTCTCGGCCAGGCCATCCTCACCGCTCTCGACCCACCCGCGGCCCTGGCCCTCACCCGCCACGCGGCCCGTCTGCTCGACGCCCATCAGGGCGCGACCCAGCGGATTCTCGACCAACTGGGCGCACCCCACCCCGCTGAAAATGACTGAACGCGGAGTTTGTCATTTCCAAAATCCCCTCTAGTCTTCGCGCCGTGAGCGATTCCGAAACCGACCCATTCAGCAGCCTCTTGTCCAGCTTCGCGCTCGGTCCGTCGTGGGCCCGCGCCACCGGCAGCACCCCAGAGCGCACCTCCAAGCCCGCTTCCCAAACCGGTGAGTCCTCACCCCGGCGCGATGACCGGCGCGATGACCGGCGCGATGACCGGCGCGATGACCGGCGCGATGACCGGCGC
>JBAXBG010000101.1:0-13337 GCA_037142115.1 Verrucomicrobiota bacterium
CGGCAGATGCCGGGATGAGGGGAAGCGGCAAGGAAGCTGGCTGCGTCGGGCGTTGGCGTCCCATGGGCACGGCGGTCGGATACCGCCGCTCCTTGGTGGGGGCGGGGTGAGCGCGGGCGCGGCGCGGAAGAAAGTGGAACCGCCAAGACGCCAAGTGCGCCAAGGGATGAGGGATGGGATCGAAACGCGGCGGAGCGGAGATCGCGGCGGAGAAATCGATTGGGGCCATCAGCCGCTGGCGCGGAGGAGTTTCTGGATCGCGTCATGGTTGCCGAGGAAGAAGAACACCAGCTCGGGCGGTGTCGCGATGAACACGAACGCCAACCGGTCATCCAAGCCGATCCGGCACTCGAAGATGCTTTGGGTTAGGCGGCGAATGCCGATGCCGGAGTGCAGGTGCGGTCGTCCCCAGCTGGCAAGCGCTTGGTTCTGGGGCGAGTCTGGAGACTCGCGGTCCGGCTGCGGTTTGGAATCGCCAGCCATTTTCCGGGTTTTCGGTTTGTCATGGGAGCCAATTCCGGAAAGGCTGATTGCCAAGCACGCATGAATCTCGTGGAACAAGTCAGATTGGCCGGAGTGGTCGGGGCCGGCGGCGGTGGGTTTCCCAGCCACGTCAAGCTTGCCGCGAAAGCCGACACCGTCATCGCCAACGGCGCCGAGTGCGAGCCGCTGCTGCACAAGGACGCGGCGGTGATGGAGCGCTGGGCCACGGAACTGGTGCGCGGGATGGTCCTCACGATGCAGGCGGTGGGTGCCGAGCGCGGCTTCTGCGGCATCAAGTCGAAGAACCAGCACGCGGTGGCCGCAGTCGAGGCGGCCTGCCGCAACACGCCGGTCAAGGTCCACCTGCTAGGCGATTACTATCCGGCCGGCGACGAGTATGACCTGGTCTATTCGGTGACCGGCCGCCTGATTCCGCCCGCGGGGCTGCCGTTGCACGTCGGGGTGATCGTGGCCAACGTGGAAACCCTGGTCAACATCGCCGCCGCCGCCGAAGGCCGGCCGGTCACCCACAAGACTTTAACCATCGCCGGGGCGGTGGCCGAGCCCATCACCCTGACCGTGCCGTTAGGAGTGTCACTGCGCGAGTGCCTGGCCGTCGCGGGCGGGGCCACCGTGGCCGACCCGGTGCTGGCCATTGGCGGCATGATGATGGGCGAACACACCGTGGACTTTGATCGCCCGGTCACCAAGACCACCGGCGGGGTGATCGTGCTGCCGCGCACCCATCACGTGATGGAGCGGAAATTCAAGCCGGTGAACATCCAGCACGCCATCGGCAAGTCCGCCTGCGACCAATGCCGGTATTGCACCGAGTATTGCCCCAGGTTCCTGTTAGGATATGCGGTCGAGCCGCACCAGGTGATGCGCAGCCTGGCGTTCACCGCCACCGGCGCGGCGCATTGGAACGACTGGGCCGCGCTGTGCTGCGCGTGCGGCCTGTGCACGCTCTACGGCTGCCCGGAAGAGTTGTATCCCAAGGAGGCCTGCGACCAATCGAAGGCCGAAATGCGCAAGGCCAACCTCAAGTGGTCGGGTCCGGCCGAGGTGAAAGTCCACCCGATGCGCGACGGCCGCCGCGTGCCGATCAAGTCGCTGATGCGCAAGCTGGCCATCACCCAATACGACCATCCCGCCCACTGGTCTGAAAAAACCGTGGAGCCGTCGCGGGTGGTGCTGCCGCTCAAGCAATGCGCCGGCGCCGGCAACACGCCCGTGGTGCGCGCGGGCGAGCGCGTCCGCGCCGGCCAGCCGCTGGGCGCCATCCCGGAAAAAACTTTAAGTGCCATCATTCACGCGCCCTTCGATGCGACGGTCGCCGAAGTTTCCGCCTACCACATCGTCCTCACCCGCTAACATGATCGAGAAATCCATCGGCCTCATCGAACTCTCCAGCATCGCCGCGGGCTTCGCGGTGGCCGACACCATGCTCAAGGCCGGCGACGTGCGCATCCTGCTCTCGCGCTCGATTTGCTCCGGCAAATACATGGTGCTCATCGGCGGCGAAATCTCGGCCGTCGCCAGCGCGATTGCCGCCGGCCGGGAGGCCGCCAACGGCTGCCTGATCGACAGCGTGGTCATCCCTAACATCCACCCCGACGTCTTCACGGCCATGGGCCGCACCCAGACGCCCGAGCCCGACGGCGCGCTGGGCATCATCGAATCGTTCAACGTCGCCACCCTGATCCTCGGGGCCGACGCCGCGGCCAAGGCCGCCAACGTGCAGCTGCTGGAGGTTCGCCTGGCGATGGCCATGGGCGGCAAGGCGTTCTGCACTCTCACCGGCGACGTCGCATCGGTCCAGTCCGCCGTCACCGCCGGCAGCCAGCTCATCGCCGACGAAGGCATGCTGGTCAACTCGGTGGTGATCTCGCGCCCGCACCCGGATGTCTATCGCGAGGTGATTTGAATGCGGGGAGTGGCTGCGGCGTTCCGCGTCCGGGATGTTAGTCTAAAGAGGAAAATAGAACCGCAGATGGACGCAGATTAACGCAGATAATCAAAGAGTTGTGTTTACTTGAAGTCTCGCCCACAAGGCTAGCATGGAATGCCGGTCAAACCTCTTAAAATCAATATCCCTGCAAGTCGATCTGGCCACCATCGAGGATCATGACGCGTTGCTTCATCTTCTTTTCGATCACCTTGAAATGAGCCATTTCTTCCGGGCAGATCAGGGAGATGGCGTCGCCAGGGGATTCGGCGCGCCCGGTCCTGCCGATGCGATGGATGTAGTCCTTGGGTGAGCGGGGGAGTTCGTAGTTGATGACGCAGGGCAAAAACTCAATGTCAATGCCGCGGGCCAGCAGGTCGGTGGCGACGAGAACCCGCAAGGCCCCGGACTTGAATTGCTGCAACACATCCCGCCTGGCTTGTTGACTCAGTTTGGAATGAACCGCGGCCGCGTGGATCCGGTTTTTGAGGAGTTTCTTGACGATGCCATCCGCCTTGATCGTCGACGAAGCGAACACCAGAACCTGTTGCAAATCCCCATGCTGGATCAGGTATCGGAGCAGGGGTCCTTTTTTGGCCTCGGAGACCAAGTAACCCAGCTGGTGGATCAATTCGATTTCATCGGGTGCCGGGGCGATTTGGATCACTTGCGGGTGGCTCAGTAACACCTGTTGGATCCGGCTCAGATCCTCGCTGAGGGTGGCGGAGAACAACAGGTTTTGACGCCTGGGCGGGAGCAAGGCGAGAATGCGATCCACCTCGTCCTTGAACCCGAGATTCAGCATTTGATCCGCCTCATCCAGGACCAGCGTGGCGATGGACGAAAGCCGCACCGCGTTTTTTGCGACCAATTCCAGGAGCCGGCCCGGCGTGGCCACCAGGATGTTGACCTTGCCGATGGCTTGCATTTGCGGGTTGATCGCCACGCCTCCGACGACTGCCAGACAGGTCAGTCGCTCAGGGAGGGCTGGGATGAAGGTTTGAAAAACCTGCTGGACTTGGTCGGCCAGCTCGCGGGTCGGCACCAGCACGAGCACCGTGGGCTCCCGATACTGGGAAATGGTGGCTGCCTGCAGGTGGTGCAGAATTGGCAGCACGTAACCGGCGGTTTTGCCCGAGCCGGTCTTGGCGATCCCCAACACATCCTGGTGACCGAGCACCGCCGGAATCGCAACTCTCTGGATGGGCGTCGGCTCGGCATAGCCTGCCGCCTTTAAAGCTGTCAGCAAACCGGGAGCGAGGCCGAGCGAGGTGAAGGACATGGATCAGCAATTGGTATGGGTTCAGGCGGCCCTGGCAGGGCGGCATGGGATAAGGATGTGAATTCCACCGAGCGAACGGTTCTGATGGAGTCGACCACTAATAGCAAGTCCGATGGATGGCGCTGGCATTCAATCCTCATCCGCCGGCGAAAAAATCGCGATTGGCGCAAGGGTTTGGCCGGGTGCCGGGGTATCACCCACCGAAAGCCTTGGCAATTTCCCCAATCATTCTTATCCTATCCAAACCATGAACGATTCCCAATTGGATCAATTGCTCAAGGGCTGCGACTCTCCCGCGCCCGCGCCTGCGGGTTTCATGCGCGATGTCTGGTTGCGCGTCGAGACCGCCGAGAGCGCCAGTTGGAAGCCACGCGCGGCCCGCCTGGTTGAGCGCTTGCTCGGGGTTTTCGCCCTGCCACCGGTGGCCGTGGCCACCTGCACTGCGATGGTGGTGGTCGGCGCTTGGTTCGGGTTGCAACCCCCGGCTGCCAACCCGTCCACCGAGGTGGCCTACATCCAGTCGGTGAGTCCGTTCGCCCACACCCATCGCTGATGAAAAAAGGACTCTTGATCCTGCTGTTGGCGCTGGCGGCCGGTGGCGCGGCCTTTTGGGTCACCCGCACCCATCACCAGTCAGACCGTCAGGCGGTGCTGTTGGATTCAATGCCGGAACTGGCATGGTTGCGCGGCGAGCTCAAGCTGACGGACTCCCAATTCACGCAAGCCTGCACCCTGCACACCGCCTACCGGCCGCAGTGCGCGGTGATGTGCTGCCGCATCGCCGAGGCTCATGCCCGCCTCGCGGCGCTGGCGCAAGGCGCCCGTTCCGTCACCCCGGAACTCGCGGACGCGATCCGCGAGCACGCCAGGGTGCGCTCGGAGTGCCAGCAGAAAATGCTGGAGCACCTCTATCAGACAGCGCGCCTGTTCGATGACCGGCAGGCGGCGCGCTACCTCGCCAAGGTGCTGCCGCACGCGCTGGAATCCACCACCGCCGGCCCGGTGAGCTGCCATCAGGATTAGCCCGCGCCCCCCCGCAACTCATGATGGACGCTCCCGATTCCGAATTGATGACCCGGCTCGCCGCAGGCGAGGACCTGGCGCTCAATTCCCTCATGACCCGCTGGAGCGACCGGGTGGTGGCGTTTCTGTTCCGCATGACCGGCCAGCGCGAAGCCGCCGTCGACCTGGCCCAGGAAGTCTTTGTGAAGCTCTATCAGGCCCGCCGCCGCTACCGGCCTCAGGGCAATTTCAGCACCTGGCTGTTTGCGATTGCGGCCAACCTCGCCCGCAATCACGCCCGCTGGAAAGCTCGCCACCCCACGGTGTCGCTGGACGCCACCGACCCGGACGGCGCGCACAGCCTGCCCGAGCCCGTGGACCCGCGCCACACTCCCGGCGAGGCCGCCCTGGCGAGGGAAAAATCCGCGGCGGTCAACGCGGCGATCCTGGCGTTGCCGCTGGACCTGCGGGAGGCTCTCACCTTGTTCGTGCACGAGGAACTGGGTTACGCGCAGATCGCGCAACTCGCCGGCTGCAGCCCCAAGGCGGTGGAAACCCGGATCTACCGCGCCCGCCAGATCCTCAAGCAACAACTCCAGGATCTGCGGTGAGTTTTTTCAAGGGTTTGGATCCCTGGCGGTGTGTAATCGGGTGAACGGCAAGCCCATTGGCACCTCCCATGAAATTCATCCTCCAGCTTGTAACCGGATCCCTGCTAGGCAGCTTGCTGCTCCAAGCGCAGGTATCCCAAACGCTGGACGATGGCTTCCTCGCCCGCCTGCGGGCCGAGGCCTCACGCACCCACCCGGCCGCCATCGCCGGCAAATTGCGCGCCGCCGCCACCGCCCGCGACGTGCGCGCCGTGCGCTTGTGGGACGACCCGCGGGTCGGCTTCGGGTTCATGGCTGCCAACCGGTCGATGCGCGCGGATCTGGGAGATCTCACTATCGGCGTCGAGCAGATGTTGCCCAAGCCCGGGATGTTCGACGCCCAGCGCCGCAAGGCCGATGCCCTGCACCGCGCCGAAGGGGAAAACTCCCGCGGCGCGGCGCTCGCCGCCGGTGCCCAAGCCGCCAAGGCCGCCATCGAACTGGCGCTCGCAGACGAGTCGGTCACCCTCCAGCAGGCGCAACTCGGCTGGCTAACCGAAATGGCGGAAAACGCCCGCCAAATGGCGATCGGCCCGATGGGATCCAGCATGGACGCGCTGCGCATGGAAACCGAGCTGGCGAAGGAACAGCAGATGCTAGACGCCGCCCGCCGCAGCCGCGACGGGTTCGCCCAGCAACTCAACCTCACGCTCGGCCGGCCGCTGGATGCGCCGTGGCCGGCGCTGGCCCTGCCGGCCACCCCGCCGCCGGTGCCGCTGGCCGTGGCGGAAATCGCGCGCATTCCCCGCGCGAATCCGAAAGTCCGGGCGATGCGGGAAATGGCCGGTGCCGCCACCGCCGAAACGCGCGTGGCCGACCGCGACCGGCTGCCGGAAGTATCCGTGGGTGTCGATTCTAATATCTATTCGCGCGGCGATTGGCGCAGCGCGACGCTGGGCGTGAAACTGAGCCTGCCCTGGTTGAATGACAGTTCCTATCAGGCGAAAGTTGACGCCGCCCGCCGCCGTGAGCTGGCCGCCGGCCGGGATGTGGAAGCGATGCGCCGGGAGGTGGCCGGCGCGGTGCTCACCGCCGCCACCGAGGCCGCCAACGCGGCGGCCCAGGCCCGGGCCTATGCCGGCGAGGTTCACGACAAGGCGCTGCTAACCACCCAAACCATCCAGGCCGCCTGGATCAGCTCGAAGGCGCCCCTGACTGATTTGCTGGATTCGTCCCGCCTGCTCTTTTCCATCCGCTTGGAGCACCGCCGCTTCATCGCCATGCAGCAGGCGGCGCTGGAAGAACTCCACACCCTGGTCCCGGCCCGCTGATGCCATGAAAACATTCCTCACCATTCTTCTAACCACCCTGCTGGCGGGCTCCGCCGCCTGGTTCACCGCCCGGCAATTTGCCCCGTCTCCGCCTGCCGCCGCGGGGGAACGCGCCGCCAAATTCTACCAATGCGCGATGCACCCGTGGATCAAGAGCGACAAGCCCGGCCGTTGCACGATCTGCGGCATGGAACTCACCCCGGGTTACGAGGGCGACCAGGGCGGCGACTCCTCCGGCGGCGGCAAGATCGTTGCGCTCACCCAGAACCAGATCCAGGTGCTCCATGTGCAAACCGTCGTCGCCAAAGCCCGCCCGCTGGTCCGCACTCTGCCAGTGGCCGGCATCATCGCTGAAAACGCCGCGCGCCACCGCGTGCTGGCCGCCTATGTCGATGGCCGCATCGACAAGTTGTATGTGAACTATCAGGGGGCGGAGGTGGCGGCAGGCCAGCCGCTGGCGGAATTTTACAGCCCGACGCTGTTGCAGGCGGAGCGCGAATACCGCCAGCTCGGCGGGGATCTGCGCAACAACACCGCGCTGCGCCTCCGCCAGATGGGCGTCACTCCCCCGCAGATCGAGGCCCTCGGGCAAAAGCCCGCCGAGCTGCTCACCTCACAGATCCTTTCGCCTATCAGCGGCACCGTCGTGTCGCAGGCGGTCTATGCCGGCCAATACGTGGCCACCGGCGCGCCGTTGTTTGAAATCGCGGATTTCTCCAGCATGTGGTTCGTGTTCCGCGCCTATGAGCAGGACCTGCCGTGGCTCGCCGCCGGCCAGCTGGTGCGAATCTCCACCCCGTCGCTGCCGGGCAAATCCTATGCCGGCAAAATCACCTTCATCGATCCCAACTTCGAGGCCGCCACCCGCTCCACCAGCGTGCGCGTCGAACTTCAAAACCCGCTGGTCAACGGCCGCCGCGAACTCCTCAACCGGCTCTACGCCGAGGGCAGGGTCGAGCTCGACGCGCCCGCGGTGCTCACCGTGCCGCGCTCGGCGGTGATTGAAACCGGACCCGAGGCGGTGGTTTACCTCGATCAGGGCGGCGGGGCCTACGCTCACACGGTGGTGACCACCGGGCGCCGCGGCGACACACTGGTGGAGGTTCTATCAGGATTGAAGGAGGGCGACGAGGTGGTGACCAACGGCAACCTGCTCATCGACGGCCAGGCGGAAATGAACCGCTCGTTCCTGCCGCCACCGCAACCCGCCACCGCGGCCCCGTCCGCCGCGCTGGATGCCGGGCAGCAAACCGCCATCGAGCAATTCCTCAAGGTGGCCGACTCGCTGGCGGCGGCGCTGGCGGCGGACGATCTGGCAGCCTTCACCGCGGCTGGCGCAGCGGCGATGCCCGCGACCGCGGCCCTGGTCCAGCAACTCCGCCTGCGGGTGGCGGACGGCAAAACCCTCGATGCCCTGGAAGGCGCGGGTCATTTCCACGGCATCACGGATTTGCCAGGCGCGCGGCTGGCGTTCCACCCATTCTCGGTTGCCGCCACCACCGTGCTCGAGGCGCTGCGCAAGACTGACCACATGCCGGCTTTCCAACTCTATGAATGCCCGATGGTCAGCCAGGCGATTCCGGGAGCGCCGAAAAAAGCCCGCTGGATTCAGACCGGCGGCCGCGCCATGCGCAATCCGTTTTTCGGCAAGGAGATGCCCGACTGCGGCGTGATCATCCCGCCATGAACCCCGGCTGCCACCACACCCAACAACTAACTAACCCTAAACGGAAAAATGAAATCAGGTAATGCGGCTATTTTTACCACTGATTGAACTGATTTCAACTGATTTTACTGAGAGAATTGAATTCGCACTAACGGCAATCAAGTTCACCTTTTAGGTGAGAGCACATGACATCGTAACTTATTAATCATCAGTACAATCAGTGAAATCAGTGGTGCTCATTTCACCGTATGAACTAACAACTTTTCCATCAGCCAAACCGGCCGTGCGCGTGGGTCTGCGCCGCACGTGCCGCACATGACCCAGACCCATCCAACCAAAACACACCAATGAAAAAGATCCTGACCCTAGTTCTGATCCTCGCCGGCTCCAGCCTCCACGCGGCGGAAGCCGCGCCCAAGCCGTTTCCGGCCTCCCTCACCACCTGCCTGATTTCCGGCGAAAAGCTTGGCGAAATGGGCAAGGCCTATGTCTTTGTCTATCAAGGCCAGGAGGTGAAACTCTGCTGCAAGAAATGCCTCAAGGAATTCGACAAGGATCCCGCCAAATACCTCGCCAAGATCAACGAGGCCGCCGCCAAGGAGTCCGCCCCCAAGAAATAACCCTCAAAAGGGAAAGGAGAACCACTGATTGTATTGATCGTGAATAAGTTACAACTTCATGCATGCTCATTCAAAAGGCGAACGACCTGACTGTTATAAAGGTCTGATTCTTTTCAGTGAAATCAGTGCCAAATCAGTTCAATCAGTGGTTTGTACAAGCCGGAATCCCGTTTTTCATCTTCCCGCTAAGGATAACCGGTGTGGCGGCTGCGGTCCCGCACATTCTAACAATAATTCATCATGAGGATTTCCCGGCGCGTCAAACGCACGCTGCTTGCCCTGGGTGCCCTGGCACTCGGCATCCAGCTCATCCCCGTGTCCCGCACCAACCCGCCGGTGGTCAAGGAACTCGTTTGGGATTCGCCCGCGACCCGGGCGTTGGTGCGGCGGGCCTGTTACGACTGCCACAGCAACGAAGTGCAATGGCCGTGGTATGCGCAGGTGGCGCCGGCATCCTGGATCATCGCCCACGATGTGAACAGCGCCCGCGAACGGTTCAACTTTTCCGAGATCAGTGGCGAGGATCGCGTGGGGGTTCTGGTCAAGAGAATCCACAATGGCAGAATGCCACCCAAGGATTATCTGGCCCTTCATTCCGCCGCCCGGCTGAGCGAGCAGGAAAAGAGCGAGTGCATCGCCGGGTTGCGCCGCAGCTTCGCGCTCTCCGGCCTCGAACCGGACCCGGACCCAAAATAAGCGTCGCCGCCATCTGCCTGACCCTGGACCGGAAAACGAGAACTGATTATACTGATTTAGAATAAGTTATCCAAAACAGGAACATGGAAAACGACATCCCTACTGGCTTTACAACGGATTATACGGATTTTGACGGATTTCACGGAGAATATCACCGTTTTCTAACTGACGATTCAGATCACCCATCGAGCTAGCGTTTCAATCTTCATTACTCTCTAATAATCCGTTAAATCCGTGTAATCCGTGGTTTCCATGTCTTATTTAGACTGACTCATCCCTCAACTCCCGCCCCTGCACCAACTGCATGATTGAAAAAATTGTCGACTGGAGCCTGCGCAACCGCTTCCTGGTCCTGTGCGGCGCGCTGTTGTTAGTCGTGCTGGGAATCCGCGCCATCCGCCTCACCCCGGTGGACGCGATCCCCGACCTCACCGAAAACCAGGTGCTCGTCTATGGCGAGTGGATGGGCCGCAGCCCGCAGGAAGTGGAGGACCAGGTGACCTTTCCGCTGTCCACCGGCTTGCAGGGGCTGGCCGGGGTGAAGGAGGTGCGCGCCAATTCGATGTTCGGGTTTTCGTTGCTGACCCTCATTTTCGAGGAGAAGACCGACCCCTATTTCGCCCGCGCCCGGGTGCTGGAGCGCTTGAACTATCTGCAGGGCTCGATGCCCGAGGGCGTGAAACCCCAGCTCGGACCCGACGCCTCGGGGCTGGGCTGGATCTATCAGTATTATCTCCACGTGGACCCGGCCAAGGCCCGCGACGGCGGCTATGACCTGGCGCAGCTGCGCTCGCTCCAGGACTGGCAGATCCGCTATCAGCTGGCCAGCGTGCAGGGCGTCGCCGAGGTCGCCAGCATCGGCGGCTTCGTCAAGCAGTATCAGATCGAGCTGTCGTCCACCAAGATGCGGGCCGCCGGCGTCACGCTGATGGAGGTGTTGGGCGCGGTGCAAAACGCCAACCTCAACGTCGGCGGCAAAACCGTCGAGGAAAACGGCGCGGAGTTCGTGCTGCGCGGCGTGGGGCTGGTCACCCGCCCGGAGGACCTCGAACTGGTCACGGTCAAGGCGGTCAACGGGACCCCGATCTATCTGAAGGACCTCGCCACCGTGCAGATCGGCGGCGACTATCGCCGCGGCGTGCTCGATCTCAACGGTCATGAAGCCGTCGGCGGCACCGTGGTCATGCGCACCGGCGAGAACGCCAAGGCCGTCATCGAGCGGGTCAAGGACAAGATCGAGGAGATCGCCTCGAGCTTGCCGCCCGGGGTCACCATCCGGCCGTTCTACGACCGCAGCGAGTTGATCGACCGCACCATCGACACGCTCAAGCACGCGCTGCTGGAGGAAATCATCCTCGTCACGCTGGCCCACGTGATCTTCCTGTGGCACTTCCGCAGCATCCTGATCGTGACGCTGCCGCTGCCGATCTCGATTCTGATCTCGTTTTTGCTGATGCAGCAGTTCGGCATCACCAGCAACATCATGTCGCTCACCGGCATCGCCATCGCCATCGGCGTGCTGGTGGACGCCGCGATCGTGGTGACCGAAAACGTCATCCGCCACTGCGAGAAGGCGGAGGATGAAAAGGGCCGCCCGCTCACCCGCCCGGAAACCTGGGACACCACGCTGGCCGCCTGCAAGCAAGTCGGCCGGCCGATCTTTTTCGCGATGGCCATCATCATCCTGGCGTTCGTGCCGGTGTTCGCTCTAACTGGCCAGGAGGGCAAGCTGTTCCATCCGCTGGCCTTCACCAAGACCTTCGCGATGATCGGCTCCACCCTGCTCGCGGTCACGCTGGTGCCGGTGCTGTGCTCGTTGTTAGTACGCGGGCCGTTCCATGCCGAGGACAAGAACGTGGTCATGAAGCTGCTGCTGCGCATCTACGAGCCGGCCCTCGACTGGGCGCTCAACCACCGCAAGACGGTCGTCGCCTCGGCATTTTTGATTCTGTCGTTTTCCATGATGATCGCCTTCGGCCTGCCGCGCGCCGCGGTGAAGCAACTCCACGACGCGGGCTTCCCGCGGGCGGCGGCGCTGGTCACGGGCTTCGGCCGTGAGTTCATGCCGCCGCTCAACGAGGGCAGCCTGCTGTATATGCCGGTGATGATGCCCAAGACCGGGCTCAAGGAGATCCAGCGCGTGATGTCGTGGCAGGACGAGGTGATCGCGGCCACCCCCGAGGTGGCGAGCGTGGCCGGCAAGCTCGGGCGCTTCGAGACCGCCACCGACCCGGCCCCCACCGAGATGTTGGAAACCACCATCATGCTCAAGCCGGAATACATTCCGGACGGCAGGTTCAGCGTGAAGCGCAACCCGGCGTGGCGCGCCGGCATGACACTGACCAAACTCAAGGCCGAGCTAACCAACAAGATGAAGCAGGTGCCCGGCTATGTCCCGGCCTTGTTGCAGCCGATCGAAAACCGGATTTTGATGCTTTACACCGGGATTCGCGCCCAGGTCGGGGTGAAGATCTACGGCGACAACCTGGATGCGATCCAGCGCAAGGCATTCGAGGTCGAGAAACTCATCAAGGGCATCGAGGGCGCGGCGGGCGTCTCGCCGTCGCGCGTCCAAGGCAAACCCTATCTCAACATCGAGGTCGACCGCGTTGCCATGGCCCGCTACGGGCTGAGCGCCAAGGACGTGCTCGACGCGGTGGAAATCGCCATCGGCGGCAAGAACGTCAGCACCACCATCGAGGGCCGCCAGCGGTTTCCGATCCAGGTCCGAGTCCAGCGCGGCGAACGCGATGACATCGAAACACTCGGCCGCATCCTCATCGCCGCCAAACCCGGCATGGGCCCGCCACCCGCCACCACGCCAAGCGGCGGCGGCATGGGCACAGGCGGCAGCGCGCCATCCGTGGCGGGCGGCGGCGAGCCTAACAACCAAGCCGTCCCGCTCGGGATGGTCGCCAAAATCACCCGCGGCGTCGGGGCCAACGAGATCGCCTCGGAAAACGGCAAGCTGCGCTCCTATGTCCAGGCCAACGTCCAGGACCGCGACCTCGGCGGGTTCGTCCAGGAGGTGGAGCAAAAGCTCAAGGGCGTCAACTGGGAGGGCATGACCTACAAGATGACCGGCGACTATGAAAACCAGCGCCGCTTCGTGGCCACCATGCGGGTGGTTTTCCCGATGGTGCTGCTGGTGATCTTCGTCCTGCTCTACATCGTCTATCACAGCGCGCTGGAAGCCGCCCACGTCCTGCTGGCCGTGCCCTTCGCGCTGAGCGGCGGCGTGCTTCTTCAAAAGTTGTTAGGGTATAACTTCAACGGGGCGGTGTGGGTCGGCTACATCGCGCTGTTCGGCACCGCGGTGCAGACCGGCGTGGTGATGGTCGTCTATCTTGAGGAAACCGTGAAGGCGCGCATCGCCGAAAAGGGCGCGGCCTTCACCTATCAGGACCTGGTGCGGGCCGTCAAGGACGGCGCCCGGCTCCGCCTGCGGCCCAAAATCATGACCGTGGCCACCATCGTCGCCAGCCTGATGCCGATCATGTGGAGCCACCGCCAGGGAGCGGAAGTCATGCAGCCGCTGGCCACCCCGGTCATCGGCGGCATGATTTCCAGCCTGTTGCACATCCTCATTGTCACCCCGGTGATCTTCCTGTGGCTGCGCGAGCGCGAGTTCAAAAACGGCACGCTCCAGGCATCACTGGGCGCCCCGCCCGACGCCTGAGAATCCGCATGGCGGTGGTAGTGAAAGGCCCGGGCGTGGT
>JBAXBG010000102.1:0-13284 GCA_037142115.1 Verrucomicrobiota bacterium
GTGCGCGGGTAATACGGCGCTTCGGCGGGTTGGAGGCCGCGGAGGCTGCGTTTGAGGTTGGGTTCGTGCGCCGGGCCGGGATTTTCCGGGTCGATCCAGTCGTGGTCACAATTGAGGGCGGTGGCGCTGCGGACGAGGTGGCTGGCGCGGTTGTTGGAGTGGTGGCTGGTGGGGTCGTAGGATTTGGGGGTGACGATGAAGACCAGGCTGGTTTTTTCATTGGTGGCGGCCTTGCTCTTGAAGAAGAAGTTGAGCACCGGGATGTCGCCGAGCAGCGGGATTTTGGTCTTATCGTTGGTGGTGGACTCGCCATAGAAGCCGCCGACGACGAGCGAGTAGCCATCCGGGACGCGGGCGAGCGACTCGACCATCGACTCGGTAACGCGGGGATAGTAGTTGCCGGTGATGCTTTTGACTTGTTCGATGACCTGAGCCGAGCGCGGGCGCAGTTTCATGCGGACGGTGCCATCGGGCAGCAAGGTGGGGGTGACCACGAGCGAAATGCCGATTTCGCGGTGTTTGTCGGGGTCGGTGTCGATCGACTTGTCGGCGATATCGATTTTGTAGCGGACTTGCTCGGTCACGGTGGGATTGGCGGAGGCCCCGGAGCCTTGGGTGGTGCTGGTGGTGATAATGGGGATCCGGTCGATGATGGAAATGGTCGCCTGTTCGTTGTCCTCGGTGATGAGGGTGGGGTTGGAGATTTGGCTGGCGAGGCCGCCCTCGGCGAGGGCGCGCAGCACGCCGGTGAGCTCGATCGGATTGAGCACGAGGTTGGTGCCTTGAGGGAAAGTGACCCCGGGTTGGGTGGGCGATCCGATGACGGAGGTCATTTGGGTAGGCAGGCCGAAGATGGACCCGAGGTCACGGCTGATGGCGAGCGGGACGCCCTCTTTGCCGAGCGAGGCGGCCCAATTGACGCCGGTGCGTTCGGCGGCGGTGCTGTTGATGCGGAGGATCTTGGTTTCGACGATGATCTGGCCTTTGGCCTTGTCGATGCCGTGGAGGAGTTGGCGGGCTTGCTCGATGCGGGTGGCGGAGTCGATGATGATGATGGTGTTGGTTTTGGGCTCGAAGTTGACGATGCCGGTGCCGGGGCTGAGCATCGGCTTGATCAATTCCTTGATCTGTTCGACGTCGGTGGGGCGGAGGTAATTGAGCTGATAGTGGAACTCGATGCTGGGCAGTTGGTTGAGCTGGACCTGGGTGAGGGCGTAGAGGGTGTTGCCTTTGGTATGGAGGGACAGGCCATACATGAAGGCGAGCTCCTCCATTTGTTGGAGCGGGTTGCCCTCGTTGAGGTGGCCGGTGACGAGGAACTCCGGGCCGGCAATTTTGGCGTTATGGAAATACTGGCGGCCGGCGGATTTGGCCAGGAATTGGAAGATGTCGTTGAGGCTGGCATCCTTGATGATGAAACCCTCGTCGGATTTTTGCATGTCCTTTTTCTGTTGCTCCAGCGGCGCGAAGGGCGCGATCACCGGCGCGGGCACCACCCCCGGGGCGGCCGGCAGATTGGCGGGTGGAGTGACCGGGACGGCGGCGGGAGGTGGCTGCGGGAGTTCCGCGGCGGGTGCGGGAACGGGTTCGATGAGAGGTGCCGCCGGAGTTTGGGCGGCAAGCCAACCGCTCGTCAGGATGGCGGCGGACAAAGGGATCAGGGTCGCGAGTTTCATGGAGTTTGGGCGGTTAGCGGGTCGGAGGTTTGTCGTTAGGTGGGCTGCCGGAGTCAAGTTCGACGGGTGAGTCCGGTCGGTCGGGGACCATTCCCGGGGCGGTCAGGAGGTGGGATCCGGCAGTCATGCCGGCGGGGAGCAGGTCGAGTTTGAGAGTGGCGGTTTCGTTGTTATCGAGGTTGCGCAATTCGATCAGGTGGGAGGTGACGGCGGTGACTTCGACGTGGAGGGTTTTGCCGCGGAAGTTGAGCGGGATGCGATCGCCTTGATGGATGGCGCGGGTTCCGATCAGGAAGCATCGTTCTTTGGGCATGATGGTCGTCACCTTGATGAGGCGGACGATTTCGGCGAAGGGCGTGGCTTGAATGGGGGCGACGCGGTGGGAGGTTTTGGCGACGGTGGTTTTGATGATGCGCTTGGCTTCGGGATCCTGCAACTGGCCGAACGGATCGGTGGTCCGGGCGCGCATCGAGAACTTGGCGGCGATGGCGGTCACGTAGCTGGTGACATTTTCCTCGGCGACAAAGCGGGACGGGTTGCTGAGCGGATCGGGGTCTTTGGGGGGGGTGGCGGGATTCTTGCTGGCTGGCGGGCCTTTGGGTGGAGGTAGCGGTGAGGACTGGGCGAAGGAGGCGGCGAGCAGGCAGGCGAAAACCCACAGCAGGGAAAGGACGGCTTTGGGCATGCGCGAACTCGGCAGAGACGCGGGCGGGATGCCCGCGCTCCTTGAGCGGCAATGATTGGCGGGTGAGGTGCCCGCGCGCCCTGGGGTTAATTTTCCCATGCGGTGTAGGTGACTTGGAAGTTGAGGAGGGACGACTGTGTGGAGTAGGGGCTGATTTGGAAATCCTGGAGTTGGAGCTGGGGCATGCGGGTTTCGAGTTCGAGGAACGTGCGCTGCAGGGTGCGGTAGGTTCCGCGGAAGGCAATGCGCAGTTGCGAGGATTTTTGGGCGGCGGCCGAGCCGAATCCGCCGGTGGCGTTCGGGCGCTCGAAGGCGGTTTGTTGGATTTCCTTGCCGGGCAGATGTTCCGCGATCTTGCGCAGGTTGGTGGCGACGGCGCTGGCGGTTTCCTGGGATAATTGTTCGTTCCAACGATCGAGGTGATGGCGCTGGCGGGTGATCTGGCTTTCAATTTCGAGGCCGGCGAGGCGGCCTTGCTCGTAGGTTTTGTAAGTTTTCTGTTTGTTGTCGAACGAGGTCACCATTTGGGATTTCAGCAAATATCCGCCGCCGATGATCGCGGTGGCGATCAGCACCGGCAGGACGATGCCGAACAGGATGATCGGTTGGCGGTAGAGGTGCATGATTTGGATCAGGGTGCCTTGGGGACGTTGAGGGCCATCGGGTCGGTGGCCTCGAAGCGTTGGATGATCGTGAGGTCGAAGGTGAACGGGTAAGTCGATTCGTCGGCGGTGCTGGATTCTTCGAGGGGGACGGGTTTGAAGGAGTTGTTTTCCTGGGTGCGGACGTTGATGGTGATGTTGCGGTTGCCGATATTCGGGGCGAAGGCGGAATTGCCGGTGATGCGGGCGATTTCGCTGAAGTGTGCGGCGATGCCCTCGCGGGTGTTGAGGGTGTTGAGGGTTTCGAGGGCCTCGTCGCGGGCGAAGCCCAGGATTTTCCATTCCTTGATGAAGCCGACTTTGGCCTGGCCGGGTGCGCTGTCGGGCTTGGCGGAGTGCAAGTAGGATTTCACGAGCATGCCGCCATTTTCGGGGAACAGGCGGGCGAGGGATTCCATGTTGACCCACGCTTTCGAGCGGTCCTCGAGCAGGTTGTTCCAGTGATCGACTTTTTGGCGTTCGGCGTTGAGTTTGGCGAGGCGGCCCTTGATCGCGGAGGCTTGCAGGACGTCAAACGCCCATTCCGGGCGGCGGATCATGTCGATCATGCCCATGGTGAAATAGGCGAGGCAAAGAACGGTGGTGAGAACCAGCGCCACGCGGGCGAGTTGCAGCCAGCGCAGCAGCCGCATTTCGGAACGGTCGGGGTAAATTTCTACGATCTCCCTGGGGGTGGGCAGGAAATCCTGGAGCGCCCAGCGATCCTCGCGCAGGATCGAGAGCGTGTGGCTGGTGGCGGTTGGCGTGGCTGGGGGTGGGCTGGCCGCGATCACGGGTTCGGGGCACCAGGCCGGGATTCCATCCAGCGGCGGTGGTGCCAGCACCTCGATGCGACAGTTGGTAAAGCGGGCGCGCAGGGTGCCATCCAGCGTGGTATCGACGTCCTGGCCGAGGGGCATCAGGAACAGGTCGGGATCAACGAATTCGAGGGACGCGTTGGTGGTGGCGAGGGCGTTGTGGAAATTGGTGGGCTTGCGGATGCCGCGATGCTGGAGGGTGCGGATGAGGCGCAGGTCGGCGAATTCGTTAAAAAAGGCCAAGGCGGTGAACCAAGGATATTGGAGAATGACGACGAAGGGCTTGTCAGGCGTGGGCACCAAGGACTGGGCAAGTCCCATCAGGGCCACCAGCGGCGCACTCAGGGCTTGGGTGATGATCGGGAAGTTCGCGTTCTCGCCGATTTGGCGCAGGGTGGTGAGTAAGGACTCGTATTGGCGGGTGACGGTGACGGTGGTGCCGATCACCTCGCTGCCAGCAGCCGGATACGGCAGCACCCGCCAGGAGGCTTGGGCGGCGAGGATCGACGAGTCTTCCAGAATGGACGCGGGATCGCTAATGGCGGCTTCCCGGAGTTCCGGCAGGGAGGCCGGGTTGTTCAATTCCGGTTTCAGCTCGGTGGTGGCGAACTCGTCGGCGATGTGGAGGATCACACCCAAGGCGGAGGCCCCGTGCGCCCGCGCGTGGCGGAGCAGCTCGGTGAGAACGGGCTCCAGTTTGGCGGCGTCGCCCAGGATTTCCTCGGTGAACGAGGGGCCGGGGCTCCATTGGCTCTTCTTGCCGTCCCAGTAGAACGCGGAGATGTGTGGGCCGTTCGGGCGGATGTGGAGTTGGAAATTCAGCTCCAGCGCGTCCTGATACCAGGCGGGATTGCTGGCCCGGGTGGTATTGCGCAGGATTGAACAGGCCTGATCGAACTGCTGCAGGGCATTGAGAGATGCCGGTGGTTGAAAAGTAGCCAAGGGAAATGAAGGCAAAGGCTCAGTGCGGACCGGGAGAAATCCGCGCAAGGGATGGGTTTTGGCAAGGGAAACGGCCCGCCCGCTGGGTGGGGCGGGCCGCATGGAATCTCAGACCCTGCGATTCAGGAGAGGGCCTGCGCGGGTGTTACCAATCGCCAATATTGGCAGGAACATGCGTATCGGGATCGGCTGACAACGAGCAGGTGATGGCGAGGGTGCCGACTGCCGGAACGGTGGTGCCACCGGTGCCGGTGTAAGTGCCGCGACCCGGGCAGGTCGGCGCATTTTCCATGAACAAGCCGGCACCGATGATGGTGGTGGTGAAGGCAGGCACGGTGTCACCCGGGGCCTTTTGGTTCATGTTGGCATACGAGCGCACCGCCTGTTGGAAGTTGCGGATGTTGAGGATGCAGCCGGCACGGTCCGAACCCTTCTTCCAGGCGCGGGCACCAATGAAGAGGATCGAGATCAGGGAGAGCAGCACGAGGATGACGACCGTCAGTTCGAGGAGGGTCATGCCGGACTTGCGCTTCATGTTGCGAGTGTTGGTCAGTTTCATAATGTGGATTCTATTTTTTATTTTGATATTCGGTTATTTCGGGCGGGATAGTCGCCGGGAGCACCTGAAGATGGGGAAGGTTCTGAGTTCCTTGGATCGGCATGGTGGTCCCGGCGATGTTTCGTAAGGGGTATGGTCTAGCAATTACCAGTCGCCGATATTGGCAGGAACATGCGAATCGGGAGCGGCTGACAACGAGCAGGTGATGGCGAGGGTGCCGACTGCCGGAACGGTGGTGCCACCGGTGCCGGTGTAAGTGCCGCGACCCGGGCAGGTCGGCGCATTTTCCATGAACAAGCCGGCACCGATGATGGTGGTGGTGAAGGCAGGCACGGTGTCACCCGGGGCCTTTTGGTTCATGTTGGCATACGAGCGCACCGCCTGTTGGAAGTTGCGGATGTTGAGGATGCAGCCGGCACGGTCCGAACCCTTCTTCCAGGCGCGGGCACCTATGAAGAGGATCGAGATCAGGGAGAGCAGGACGAGGATGACGACCGTCAGTTCAAGGAGGGTCATGCCGGACTTGCTCTTCATGTTGCGAGTGTTGGTCAGTTTCATAATGTGGATTCTATTTTTTATTGTTATATTCGGGTGTTTTGTTTTCTAGCGGAGGGAGAGCGCCGGGTGTTTCGATAGTTGTATTTGTTATGTCGATGGTCTGGCAGTCTCGGAAATTGTGGGATGAGGGAAGGGACGGCGGGTGGGGATTTGGCGGCGGTCGCGGACCGCCGCTACAGTTCCACCTCCTCATTGCGGTTGATGCGGGCGTTGCTGAAGGTTTCCTCGGTGATGAGTCCCTGATTGAGGAAGCGGCGGAGGTTGGCGTCCCACTGAATGTTGCCGGCGCGGCGAATGACGTCTTCGAGCGAGCGGGCGCCGCCGCCGTAGTTGGCAATGGCGCTGGCGGCGGCATCGTCCCGGTTTTGGAGGAACTCGTAGGTGAGGACCCGGCGTTGGACGCCATTGAGGAGGCCTTGGGAGTGGATGAAGATGAGGATTTCCGAGAGTCGGCTGAGGACCGAGCCGTGGGAGTCCTTGGGATAGAGTTCGAGGATCCGGCCGAGGGTCTTGACCGCGCCGGTGGTGTGCAGGGTGGAGAGGACCAGGTGGCCGGTTTGGGCGGCTTCCATGCAGGTTTCCATGGCCTCGCGGTCGCGGATTTCGCCAAGCAGAATGATATGCGGGGCTTTGCGCAGGACATCCTTGAGGCCTTGGCGGTAGGAATGGACATCGCGCCCGACCTCCTGTTGGGTGACGATGCTGGGGGAAGGAATCCGGTGCCCCGGATAGTCCGGATCCTCCATGTCGTCGGGATATTGATATTCGATGGGATCCTCGACGGTGACAATGTGCTTGGGATGATGGCGGCGAGCCCAGTCGATGAGTGAGGCGAGAGTGGTGGATTTGCCCGAGCCGGTGGGGCCGGTGACGAGGCACAGGCCGGCGCGCTTGAGCACCCCGCTGCGGAGCATCTCGGTGGTGTCGGGATCGATGCCCAGGGCTTCGAGTTCCGGGATGAAATCGTTGAGGATGCGGCAGGTGATGCCCAGTCCGGAGGAGCTGAGGTGGGCTTGCACCCGCAAGCGACCGGAGCGCTCGCCGTCGTCGCCCATCGGGATCCCGTCGCAGGAGAAATCGGAGACCCGGCGTTCGGCGAAATCGGCGATGGCGAGGCGGATTTTTTCATCGACGCGTTGGACCAGCGATGGGTCTTGGCCGAAGCCATGGCTGCCACTTTCGCGGTTGGTGATGAGTTCCTTGAGGATCTCGTCCATGTGGGCGGCGGAGAGAATGCCGAGGAAGTCGAGTTTCTCCATGCCCTTGTTGGTGTGGATATACACCGGTCGGGCGGCGCGCATCTGGATATCGGACACGCGGAGTTCGCTGCAGATGCGGAAAATGATTCCGAGCAGATCCTTGCCGCTCATGCCAGCGGCAAAACGTGCAGCACCCGCCGCCGAGGCGGAGCTTGGAAGCGGCGGGGGGGGGAGCACTGGAAATAAGACGGACATGAGTGAATTCTAAATTGGAACCGGCAGGGAGTCAGTTTGAGGCTTGCGGCGCGAGGTGATTGTGTTCGAGGTGGAGCAGGGTTTGGTTCTGGGTGTCGCGGATTTTGGTGATGAATTGGCGGCGTTCTTCGCACTCGGCGACGCGTTGGGGTGAGAGCAGGTTCCATTGCTTCGATTGGTCCCACTGCTGGGCGACTTCATCGTAGCGGGCCAGGCAGTGGTCGATGAGGTTCAAGCATTGACGCATTTGGGTCGTGTCATACTTGGGAGTCGCGTTGTGCTGGTCGTTGAACATCAACTCAAGGATGTTGGTGGCGGCGGCGGCGGCGGTCAGTGCCGGACGCGGATCGTGGTCCTGCTTGAGGCAATATTGAATGGTATCCTCGGCGAGTTTGGCGGCGGCGGCGGTGAGTTGCGGGCGGGTGCCGAGCTCAGGTTCGGTGAGGAAGAAGTGGAGCGAGTTGTAGTTCCCGTAATGGGCGGGATCGAGTTGATAGGCGAAGCGGAGTTTGTCTTCGGCTTGACGCCGGAGATGGCGCTTCATGGCGTCGCTGCCGACCTTGGGGTTGGTGCGGGCGGCCAGCGCCTTGTCGAAGGAGATGAGCAGGGTCTCAAACCGGGCGTTCAAGGTGCGCGGCGTGGCTGCGGGTGGAGGGTCGGCCGCATCCTTGGGCTCGGGCGCGCCGCCGGAGACTCCGGCATCGAAGAAGGTGTCGATAGGACCTTGCAGGGCCATGGCCAAGACTTCGCCATAGGGGCTGCGGTTGATGCCCAAGGCGTTCAAGGGTGTGTCCAGATCGGGGTTGGCTAGCAGCGGGCGTCCGGCCACGGCCCACGCCAGCGCCCCCGCGCCGATGAGGGCGGTGGACAGGGCGATGGACGAGAGGCGAGACATGGCGGTGAAAAATTCTGAATCTTAAGTTGAGATTTGAAACGGGAGAGGATTCGGATTGCCGGTTGAGGATCAGGAGGAAAGTTTGGTGCGGAAGCAAAGCCGGGAGAGGCCGGTGTAAACGGCGAGAATGCCGCCAAAGTAGAGGGTCATGGTCCAGAAGGCTGCGGTCGGGAGCGCGCCGCTTTTGAAGTAGAGTCGTTGGGTGAGATCGGCGAAGCGGTATTGCGGCGAGAACAGCCAGAGGTGGCGCAAGATTGGGTTTTCCTCCAGCTTGAGCAAGTTATCGAGGTAGCCGACGCCGTAGAGGCCGTAGAGAGCGATGCCCAAGGTGACGGCAAATCCGGAGATGCCGCCGAAGCGCGAGGCCAGGGCCGTGGCCAGGGCGAGCAGCGGGGCCATGACCAGCAGGAACAGAACCACGTATTGGGCGTTGAGCACCCACCACATCGAGTGTTCGACCGGATCGGCGGGGGCGGCGGCGAACTGGCAGATCAGTGCGGTGATGAGGGTCAGCGGGACCAGAAAGCAGAACACGGCGAGCCAGATCTCGAACAGTTGGCGGGTGGCTGAAAGGCCGGTGGCCAGAAAATACTCGCCGATGCCTGATTTGGCGTTGGCTTCACCTTCGCGTGCGGCG
Organism: Verrucomicrobiota bacterium; assembly: GCA_037142115.1. Lineage (GTDB taxonomy): Bacteria > Verrucomicrobiota > Verrucomicrobiia > Verrucomicrobiales > Akkermansiaceae > Luteolibacter. The sequence continues at coordinate 8,866 of JBAXBG010000102.1, forward strand.
GTGAACAAGCCCCAGAGAACGGCGCAGACCCACAGGGCATCCCAAGCCGCCAGAATGCGGGCGGGCTGCACCAGGATGGGCTTTTCCGTGGCGCTGGAGATCATCGGCAGGGCGAACGGCAACGCGACCACCGCCAGCAGGCAGATCGCCCAGGCCTTGCGCTGGAAAATCGTGGCGATGGTGAGTCGAAACAGTCTCATGGTTCAGTTGAGCAGGGTTTTCAATTGGCTCCAGGTCTGCGCGCCGCTGTTCAGGTAGCGTGCCTGCTGGCCTTCAATCATCAGCGCGCTGGACAGTTCCATCGAATCGTAGTCCGGATGGCAGCTCACCAAGCGCAGCACGTTGGCCGACGAGGCGTTCCAGATTTCCTCGAAAATTTGGCGGGTGAAGGCATCGATGCCGCTAAAGGGTTCGTCGAGCAGGAGAATATTGCCGACCTCCGGCTTCACCGAAAATTCGGCGGTGATCAGGTTGGTTTTGCGGCGGTTGCCGGTGGAGAGCTGGCCGTAGGGTTTTTTGACATCCAATTCGACGCGACCGGCGAACTCGAGGGCCTCTTGGAGGCGTGCGCCGGGCAGGAGCGCGCGGAATACCATGGCGGGGGTGATCCACGGATCAAAACGTAGATCCTCAGGCAGGTATTGGATGAAGCCTGCCACTTGGAAGTGACCAGCCACGGGTTTCAAGGTGCTGGCCAAGGTCCGCAGCAGGGTGGTTTTGCCCCGCCCGTTGCGTGCCAGCAGAAAATGAGTGCCGCCGCCTAAAATCACGGCTTCGTCAAAACGCGCCAGCGGCCTGCCGTAGCCGATCTCGAGACCGGCATCGAGGCGGATATTTGGAGCCAGGGGGTGTTGCTGAGCGGCGGTCATTGTGGTTCTTTGAAAATCGGGTCAACCATCAAGGGAATCTAAAGGTCATCATTACTAATCTTTCTGGCATTTATGGAAATTCAGGCAGGGAGGCAATCATTTTTGCGAATCATTTAGGGTGGGCTGTTTGTTTTTTTGAAATTGGCGCAGGGTTTGGAGGTTTGCAAGGGATGGCTGAAGCCATCAATCACAATACACTAGGCGCGGCCACGGTCGGCGGGGAAGCGCCGCGTTTGTGAGAATAGTGTCGTGGTTTTAACTACGCTCGCCGCTCGCGGGGGCTCGCCACGTGAATTTGATTTTTTTCTTCGTGACGGGGGAGGGGTGGCATGTAGAACCACCGCAGCGGAATATGGCGGGCAAACTTACTTACCAACAGGCTGGGGTGGACACGCGCAAAGCGGCCGCTCTGGTGGGCGACATCGGCACTCATGTGCGCAGAACCCAACAGACCCGCAAGTTGTGGGGTGCGTTCGGGCTTTTTGCAGCGTGTTACGATCTGAGTTCCTACAAGGAGCCGGTGATGGTGACCGGTTGCGACGGGGTGGGCACCAAGCTGGAACTGCTGCTGGCGCACGATTTGTTGGAGACGGCGGGCAAGGATTTGGTGGCCATGAGCGTGAATGACATCCTGACCACCGGCGGGGATCCGCTGTTGTTTTTGGATTACGTTGGAATCGCCGCCCTCCACGACACCAAAATCACCCGCTTGATCGCCGGCATGGCCGATTATCTCGAAGACTGCAACTGCATCCTCGCCGGCGGCGAAACCGCCGAAATGCCCGGCATCGTCCCGGCCGAAGTCATCGAACTGGCCGGCTTCTGCATCGGTTGCGCCGAAAAACCCGACCTGATCGATCCGACAACCGTGGCCGTCGGCGATGTGCTGGTTGGCTACGCGTCGGCCAGCATTCACGCCAACGGCTGGTCGCTGGTGCGGCGCGTGCTCAATGAATTTCCGGGCGAAGTGACCGACGCCGAGCTGGCCGCCTGGCTGCAGCCGACCCGCCTCTACCACGATGTGACGGGCGACCTGAAAAAATCCGGGGTCAAGCCGAAGGCGATGGCCCACATCACCGGCGGCGGTCTGCCCGAAAACCTGGAGCGCTTGTTCCGCGGCATGGGTGCCGACTTGCGCATCCCACGCTGGGAGCTGCCCGGCATCGACAAACTCCTATCCCACGTCGATCGCGATGACCGCTTCCATACGTTTAACATGGGCATCGGCTGGGTGGCGATCGTTGCCGAGGCCGATGTCGCCGCCGCTCTGCTGGCGGGGCCCGGAGGTCAGGTGATCGGCCGGATGGTTCCCCAAGAAGGGGTCCGGGTCAGCGTGATCGGCGAGTGACCTTTACCTCCCAATTCTCATGAGCGACTTCCTCACCCACGAATGCGGAATCGCCGCAGTCCGTCTCCGCAAGCCGCTTGCTTATTATTACGACCGCTACGGCACCTGCCTGTGGGGCTTGAACAAGCTGTTCGTGCTGATGGAAAAACAGCACAACCGCGGCCAGGACGGCACCGGCATCGGCTGCGTCAAACTCAACATGCCCATCGGCCAGCCCTACGTCTATCGCCGCCGCGGCACCGAAAAAGACGCCCTGGCCGAGATTTTCCGCAAGGAAATCAAGGACTTCTTCAAGCTCTCGCGCAAGGGGATGATGAACCTCAAAGACCCCGCCAGCGTCAAAAAACACTTCGACTTCGGCGGGGAAATCCTCGTCGGTCACCTGCGCTACGGCACCTCCGGCCAATTCGATGTCGGATCCTGCCATCCCTACCTGCGCCGCAGCAATTGGCCGACGCGCACCCTCATGGTCATGGGCAATTTCAACATGACCAACGCCGCCGAGCTCAACCAGGTGCTCATCAATCGCGGTCAGCACCCGGTGTTCGGCACCGACACCCAGACGGTGCTCGAAGAAATCGGCTACCAACTCGACGAAGCCCACACCGATCTTTATCGCCACCTCCGCGACGCCGGCGTCCCCGGCGCCGATATCCCCGGTAAAATCTCCGCCGCCCTCGACGTGCCGCGCCTCGTCGCCGAGTCCGCCGCCTCCTGGGATGGCGGCTACGCGATCTGCGGCGTGATCGGCAATGGCGACATGTTCGTGATGCGCGACCCGCACGGCATCCGGCCCTGCCACATGCTTGTCACCGACGAGGTGATTGCCTTTGCCTCCGAGCGGGTGCCGCTGATGACGGTGTTTGAAGCCGAGGCCGCTGACGTCAAGGCGGTTGATCCCGGGTCGATGATCACCATCAAGTCCGATGGCTCGATCTCCGACACCGCCTTCGCCCCGCCGCAACGCTACACCCCGTGCTCGTTCGAGAAAATCTACTTCTCCCGCGGCAACGACCCGCAAATCTATCGCGAACGCAAGGCGATGGGCGCCGCGCTCGTCCCCCAGATCGTCGAGGCGATCGGCGGCGCCTTCGACAAGACCATCTGCTCGTTCATCCCCAACACCGCCGAGACCGCCTACCACGGCATGATGGACGGCCTCCGCTTGTATCGCCGTCAGCAGGTCCGCTCGGCCATCCTGCAGGCTGCCGACGACGGCACCCTCACCCCGGAACTCGTCGATGACCTGATCCTGCGCAACTGGCCCCAGGGCGAAAAAGTTGCCCACAAGGACATCAAGATGCGCACCTTCATCTCGCAGGAAAAAAGCCGCGACCAGATGGTGTCCCACGTTTACGACATCACCTACGGCGTGGTGCAGCCCGGCGACTATCTGGTGGTCATCGATGATTCGATCGTCCGCGGAACCACGCTCAAGCAGTCGATCCTCAAGATCCTGGCCCGCACCAAGCCGGGCAAGGTGGTGGTTTGTTCGACCGCGCCGCAGATCCGCTACCCGGATTGTTATGGCATCGACATGTCGGAACTCGGGAAATTCATCGCCTTTCAAGCCGCGGTGGCCCTGCTCCGGCGGGCCGGTCGGCAGCCCTTGCTCGACGAGATTTACGACGCCTGCCGCGAGGAGTTGAAGCGTCCGGTGGGAGAGCGCCGCAACTGCGTGCAGCGCGTTTACCAGGACTTCACCGATGAGGAGATCTCCGCCGAGATCAGCCGCATGGTCTATCCGGAAAAAATCGGCTGGCACGGCGAGGTGAATGTGATTTTCCAAACCATCGAAAACCTCCACGCCTCGATCAAGGGCGACTGCGGCGACTGGTATTTCACCGGCAACTACCCGACTCCGGGCGGCTATTCGATGGTCAACCACGCCTACCTCCGCTGGTATGAAGGCGTCGGCGGCAGAAGCTACGACCTGCCGCTCTAACCTCCCAGGTGACCTGTGCCAACGGCCATTTGCTCGCTGCGCTCCGGGTCGCCGATGGCTGGATTTTCTATCCAGGATTACCGCTGGAGCAAAAACTCCAGCAGGCAGCCGGTTTGCAGTTGTGCCGATTGGCGGACGGCGGAAATCACGAGTTTCTTGAGTTCGGTTCGGTCGGCCGCTTGCTCGTAAAGACAGGGGCGCTCGTCGTTGGCGGTTCGCGCTTGCTCCGCTTCAAGAGCGCGCGTCCATTCGACGAC